>CALWVB010000017.1 GCA_944384895.1 uncultured Clostridia bacterium
TGGGATTATCGGTTATATGTTCTGATTTTCCACTATTGAAAACAATTGTTGAAGAAAATAATTGTGGGGTATGTATTGATCCTGATAATATGGATGAGTTCATAGAAGCTGTTATATTTTTAAGAAATAATCCTATATTGACTCATAAAATGGGAGCAAACGGTAAGAAACTTATATATGAAAAGTATAATTGGGGACATGAAAGGGAGAGACTGATTAAACTGTATGAAGATAATAGATTATGTCAAAAAAGTATTTAATGAATATAAGCATCACACCATTGCCAATCAAATTATTGATTTGAATAGTAAAAAAATCTCCATAGAGGTAATATATTTGCTTATTGGTATGTTTTTTACAAAAGTGTTTTAGAAATCGGTTATAAAAATATTAAGAAAATATTATGGTCAAAGTAATAATCCCCATTTTTATTGTGAGGTTTATCATAAGTCAAAAATATTGGTTTAGTGCGTTGTTTTGTTGTATGCAGTTTGTTATCTATTTATATACAGGACATAAAACATGGCTGTTTGTTATTCCGTTAGCGGTTGCTGTTGGATTTTGGACCAAAAGGAAACATTTTTATAAAGAGTTTTTGTTGTGCATATGTTTTGGAGTAGGCATTCTTACTATTTTAGCTTGCATACAACCCGATAATTCATTTTTTCAAAGAATGTTTTCTTTTTTGGGAAGAAGAGCAATCATAGATCCTGCTTATAATAAATTTGCATATTTTGATTATTTTTCAAATCATCCTTTAGTAGGATTGGGTGGAATGATACCTAGATGGTTGATACATATTCCAAATTATTATGAAAATATTTCTTATCCTATGGAAATTGGTAGAATATATTTTAACGAGCCTGATATGTATTGCAATACAGGTTTCTTAGCAGAAGGATTTATGCGCTTCGGATATATAGGAACTATCTTGATTTTAGTATTGTTTGCAATAATATTATTACAAATTGATGCGTTTCAAAAGAGAGTAGGATTTAGAATGGCTGTAGGCTTCTTTATTTATCCAATATATTCTTTGGTTGATGCACATTTAATAGATTCATTTATTTTTGGGCCATGGATGGTTTTGGAAATAATACTATTATTCTACACACATACGGATTGGAAAGATTATGAGCTATTATTACAGAAAAGTAAAAGAATTATTAAAAGAACAATGGGCATTTTTAAAAAACAATAATTTCTTAAAAAGTATTTTAACATTGTCTTCAGGAGTTATTGTTGGTCAAGCAATAAACTTTTTAGGTATGCCAATCATAAGCAGGATTTATAATCCTGCCGCAATAGGAGATTATACCGTAATAACGTCAAGTGCATCAATAATAAACGCAGTTGCGACGTTAGGGTTAATGACGTCATTTATGCTCCCAAAAGAAGATGAAAAGGCTAGAGGGTTAAGCAGATTAGTTACTGTATCAACTTTAATAATTACTGCTATAGCAATTTCCTTGGCATATATTTTTTCAGATGAATATACTCTGTTTGATACTGAAAAAATAAGCTATGGAGCTGCGTTATTAGTATTATGGGCATACAGCTTTTTTTATACAGTAAGTAATATATGCTATGCGTATGTTAACCGTATGAAACAATATAATGTTATGTTTTGGAATCCGATTATAGGTTCCGGTATAAATATAATTTTAGGAATTATTTTTGGCGCTTTAGGATGGGGGTTTGTAGGATATACATTAGCACATATTATTTCTTTTTCTGCTAACATTATTCATCTTATTGTACATGCTAATCCATATGCCAGAATTGTTGAAAAGCAAAATCGAGCTATTCCAATGCTTAGAGAATATATTCATTTCCCTAAATTTCAGATGCCAGCTAATTTAATATCAACGGTGGCCAATCAGATGCCGGTTTATGTGATTGGAGCTGCATTCTCTACAACGGTTTTAGGTGGATATTCAATGTGCATGAGAATAATGAACCTTCCTGCATCGTTACTAGCTACACCTGTAAACAGAATATATTTTCGCGAAGCGAGTGAACGATATAATAATGGCAAGGATATTGCAGAGTTCACATTTAAAATAATGAGAACTAATATTAAATTGGCTATTGTACCAATTTGTATTTTAATGGTGTTTGGAAGACAGATATTTTCATTTTTTTTAGGCGCAGAGTGGGAAATGGCGGGACAAATGGCGTCAGTAATAGGAGTGTATCAATTACTTTTATTTTCTTCACAATGCACTAGCGGCGATTTTACCATAATAAGAAAAAATTCATGGAATCTTATTTCTTCTATTTGCATTTTGATTATGCAGATTGTGCTGTTTGTTATATTTAACTTTGTCGTAGATTCAACGGTATATATGTATTTGTTTGCGATGGCTTTATGTTTAACTATAAGGCTTATTGTTGCACAAATAGTATTCTTTGCGTATTTGAAAATGAAGTTAAAAGTATATTTCATATTTCTGTTTAAATATATTATAGCACCATGCATTATATGTGGTATAATCAATTTTATTATATATTAAAATATAATTAGGAGGAGAGCATTCGTTTTGGAATCAAATAGAACATTAATTCCAATTATAATTGGGGGATCTTATAATGGATATGGGATTATAAGAAGTTTTGCAGAAAAAAAGATTAAATCTATTTTAATCACTCATGGTGAGAAAGCATTTGCAAAGGCATCTAAATATGTAGAAAAGACAGTAATTCTTACGAGTCCGGACGTAGATGAAGGTCGTTTTGTTCAAGAACTCTTTGAATTTGGACAAAATTTACATGCGTCTGGTCTGAGAGGCATTATATTTCCAACTCATGATGAAGATGTTATTGCAATATCAAAAAATAAGAACAAATTAGAGGTTTTTTTTGACATTCCGTTTTCTGGGTGGGATGTTTGTAGCAAGATAATGGACAAAACCAACTTTGCAGAAGTGTGCAAAAAGATTGGCGTGCCTACTATACCTGAAAAACTAATATATAGTTTTGAGGAAGGACTTGCACTGTTGGATTCGCTTAACCTACCTTTGTTTATAAAAGCAAATATCTGGGATGTAAATCTGGTTATTATTTTTGGAGGAAAAAATGTAGTTTTTTATGAGAAAGATAAATTTATTGATTATATAAAAAAATACTTTAAGTATTGTCCAGGAGGAAGCCTTTTGGTGCAAAAATATATAGAGGAATCCAATGTTCTCAATCCAAATATTAATTGTGTTTCAGATAAAAATGGGAATATTGTTGCAGTACATTTTGGCGAAAAGATTCGCCAATATCCACCTAAGACAGGAACCTCAACAGCTTTTCGCAGCATAGATATAAACACTAGAAAGGATATGGATATTATTTTAGACTATGCAAAGAGGATAATGTCTGAATTTAAATTTTATGGGTTATCTGGAATTGAGTTTTTATATGATTCTAAAGAAAAGTCATATAGAGTAATTGAAATGAATTTGCGTTCGGAATTTACGAATTATCTTCAACTAGTGGGAGGACAAAACATGCCGTATTATTTATATAAGTATTGTAAAAACGAGGACTATACAATACCATATTTTACCCCCAAACCATATTATACGATTTTTGTTCCCTTTAATGATAGATTTTATGCCTTACATTTAAATAAAATAAAAGATGAAGATTATTGCCTATCAAAACGTGAATGGAGGAACTCTTTAGGTAAAAAACATGAAAAATATGGACTGACCCCTAAAGACATAAAGGCATATATTTCTGAATATAAGAGACTTGTTTGGTCGGGAATAAATGCGTTTTTGAGGAAAAAAAATGATATACCTGATAATATAAGTACAGTTAATTATTTTAAAGGAAGAATAAGAAAGGAGAAATGATATGTCAGGCATGGAATATTTAAAAGGAAAGCCAATCGCAATTTTAGGAGGGGGGGCAGTCGCGAAGACATGTGCTGCTGATTGCAAACTGGCAGGATGTGAGGTAAGGATTTTCGATATGCAGCCAAGATACTGTAGAACACTTGAACCTCTGAAAAAAACGGGTATTTTGTTCGATGGAATTCAAAGAAATTTATTTGGATTTGAAAGATCAGGTAAAGTATATTTTGATTTGATAACAGACAATATTTCTGATGCGGTAAAGAATGCGGGTATAATTGTCGTAGCAACGGTGGCTTGGGCACATGAGGAATTATTTAAACAGTTGATACCTTATTTGGAGGATGGACAGGTAATTCATATTTTTACGGACAATTATGGTACATTATTGCTAAGAAAACTTATGAGGGAGATGAAGTGTGAAAAAAAAGTTATTGTTGGAGGATGGGCATCTGCGCCTTTTGGAACGAGATTAGAAAGGATAGGTAATTTTACATTTCCACATGTGGCAGCAAAGTACAGGGCTATTACTTTGCGTGGTTCTGCATTACCATCTAAGGATAATGACAAATTTATGGAATCTGTTTCGTACTTACCATGTATGGATGCTGTTTCAAATGGATATGGACCTATAGCTGGAGATACAGTTTTAGATATAGGCTTCTCTAACGTTAATCCGGTAATACATGTACCGGCCTCTATTTTAGGTGTATCAACGATGGAAAATTGGAGTGTGCTATTTGGTGGAAATAGTAGTGAATATTCTATGTACAGCCATGGACTATGTCCGTCAATTTGCGAAGTACAATATCAATTCTACAATGAAGAAATTGCGTTAGCGAAGGCAATAGGCGTTTCGCTACAAGAATATCAGTACAAATCCTTTTTTTCACGACGCAGCGTTTTGACTCAGGAATATATGGGATTAGATGAGAATGGTGATGATAACATAGTTTTTCCTTTAGACAAACCAGCGAATGAAGGCAATTCAGGCCCTAATAATATAAATCATAGATACATTACAGAGGATATACCGATTAATTGTAAAATATATCATGAACTCGGGGTAAAATATGATGTGAAAACACCCATCATCGATTCAATGATCATATTAGGCGGAGCAATGCATAAGACTTCGTATTTTAAGACCAGCCGGTATAATCTTGAATATTTAGGCATAGATGGGATGACCAAAGAGGCGCTTTTAGAATATTTAAGGCAGGGTGTTATAAATAACTTATGAAAAAAGTAATAGAGTATATAGTTTATTTTTTAATCGGAGAACAAAATAAGAGTTTAGCTGAATACATCTATTATGGAATAGATAAGGAGAAAAAACATTCTGTTTTGATAGAAAAATCCGATTTTTTCAACAAAGATATATATATGACCCTAAAATCTGTTCCCCAATTACCTCTCAAAGAGATTAATGGAATTCCGATCCTTTTCGGAGAACCGCGGATCACTAAGGAAAACGGACAGATAATTATACACGCCGATCTCATCGCTTCAACATTCTTTTTAATTTCAAGATACGAAGAATGCGTAAGAAGAGATGTAAGAGATGAACACGGAAGATTTATAGGGAAAGAGTCGTTGCCATATAAAGCCGGATTTTTAAACAGACCTATTGTTGAAGAATATGGCGCTTTATTAAGGCAGTGCCTCAGAGACGCAGGACTTGATGTAAAAGAGCCACAACCTGGATTTAGTCATATATATTTGACGCATGATGTGGATCAGATTTGGACATGGAATAATTATTATCGGGCATTGCGCACAGTAATAAAAAGAATAATAAAAAACGAAAGGAACAAACTTCAACCTGTAAAAGCAGTATATGATTTTAAAAAATATGACCCGGCGTACACGTTTCCTGAGATTGTAAAAATAGAGGATAATTTTAAAAAAACATGCGAAGTTTGCAGTAGCGTATATTTTATAATGGGGTGTACCAAGAAGACTGCGTATGATTTGAATTATATTTTAAACAAGGAAAGAACCGAACAACTATTAAGCTTTTTAAAATTATCAGGTGCCGAAATAGGTGTTCATACCAGTTATCAGGCAGCGCAGCAAATGAATGAATTTTCTGATGAGATCAAAAGGATTGAAAATATTGGAAAAGTTAAAATAACAAAGTCAAGGAATCATTTTTTAGCCAGTCGTGAGCCTGAGGATTTCAGATATTACATTGATGCTGGAATCAAAGATGACTATACTATGGGCTATGCTGATGTGGCAGGGTTTCGTATTGGAACTTGTCGACCAGTAAGGTGGATAGATCCGATAACAAGAGAATTGACATCGCTTACACTTCATCCTATGACAACAATGGAGTGTACGCTTGATACGCCCAAATATATGGGGATATCAGACGAAAATAAGGCATTTACGACAGTTACTGACTTAGTAGATAGAATCTATCGATATTATGGAGAAATTACTTTACTCTGGCACAATGATTCTTTGAATCGAAATCGTAAAGATTATAGATATTCTTTGTATATTAAAACTTTAAGGTATATTAGTAATTTACTTCTTTGCAAAACAGAAAAATAGAGTAAAAACGAAGGAGCATATGATGGACAAGTGGTTATCGGATCGTTCGCAATATAGTAATATTGATTCGGACGAAAATATTGAAGTATTCTGTAATGGTATTATAATTTGGAAAAGACAGAACAATAATTGCACAGATATTTTAGAAATAGCCAGAGAGGTTATAAATGGCTCATTAGACTTTAATGATTTGTATGGCTTTTATAAGATTGTAATATTTGATAAAACACAAGAGACATATACTTTCTGGGGCGATAATGCTGGTAGCCAGATGTTTTTTTATAACGACGACACTTATTTTTTCTCTGAAAGCTTTTTAAAGATGAAAAATAGTCTAACACATTTTAATCCTAATTATGCTGCAATAAAACAATTATTTTGTTTTGGCAGAGTATATACAGATGATACTCTCATAGAGGATATAAAGTGCACTGATTCAGAGAAATATTATACTATCTCAAAAGATGGCTTTGTTGTTAAGGAAAAAGATCTTCTGCCTTTGTACAAGAATACAGGCAAAAGTCTTGATTTTATTATGGATACTTTAATTGATAATATTGATAAAAATAAAATCGGAGCTGTATGTACTGGTGGGACAGATAGCCGTACTATCCTTGCTCATCTGGCATATCGAAATATACATCCTCAACTTATAATTACAGGGCACAATGATAATCCGGATATTTTACCTGCTCAAAAGATAGCTGAAGTTTTAAATCTACCGCTAACAGTACAAGATCCTTCAGATAAAAGCGGCGAATGGATAAAAAGATCCTTTGAATTTTCTGATGGGATTTATGATGTTGTGTTGGCATACAGACATTTAAATAAATTAAAATGGGCAAAAGAACATAATATTAGTTTTGAATTTGGAGGAGTAGGAGGAGAGTTTTATAAGAACGTATTTACAAGACCATTTTTAGATCAACTCATATTTAAAAAAATTGATGTTTATAAAGCTTATGACATTCTTTTTAATAAAAGATGTATTTGCCCAGGGTTTTTGGGAGAAAAGGTAAAAACAAGCAATGAAAAGGATAATATTGTTGCAATAATTAAAGATCAGGCTGAAAAATGCAAAAGCAATATATTAAACAGGGTAGGCATGCGTTATCTTCAAAAGGGATTTGGCTTAATATGCAATGATGTAGCAGCTTATGGCTGCGTAAAAATTGATCCTCTCATGGATAGAAATCTCATAGCCTCTGTTAGCAAAAAATCACCTTTGACATTGGCAATGTCAATATGGCAAAGAAATGAAATCGCTACTCATTGCCCTGAACTGAGTGATATTGAAACAGATCAAGGGTATTCGTGCACAACTCAAGAAATAAAGTTGTTAAGAGAAAGAATGAAAAAATTATCGTTTTATTTATCAAGAGTATTTGCGCGCATATTAAAAAAGATAGGGCTAAAATATAAATCAAGCGAGCAAAAGTATTGGGATGCGGATTATCGGGACGCTAAAGCAAGCGATTTGTTTTCTGAGGCGTTCGCTTGTTGTAAAAATATGAAAATTATTGATGAAAATGTAGACCAAAATGATATCGAGGACAAATATGTTGGTAACATATTGCTTTGCGGTATGCTTTTTAGTGATAAATGTGAGCAATAACCATGGTCTTTTCCAGCTTGACATTTTTATTTATTTTTTTACCATCAGTTATATTTTTATACTATACCGTATTTCGCAAGAGTATAGTAGCACAAAACGGCTTGCTTTTGATCTCAAGCCTTCTTTTCTATGCCTGGGGAGAACC
>CALWVB010000018.1 GCA_944384895.1 uncultured Clostridia bacterium
ATGATATAATTAAAATATTATTAGCAAAAAGAAATAATTGGGCTGAATTAACATGTGAGAATTTACTTACAGGGATGATTAATAAAAAATTAGGTCAACAGATAGTAAAAAAAGCTGGTATAGAAAAATTATCTAAACAAATATCACAAATTACTGATAATCAAATAAAATGCATAGCAAATTTACTGCATGATTTTAGATTGCCGGTCAATGGATTAGAAGGGTGGGACAAAGCACAAGTAACAGCAGGCGGGATTGATACAAATCAATTTGATGCTGCTACTATGCAATCAAAACTGCATAAAAACCTTTATGCAGCAGGAGAAATTTTAAATATAGATGGAATGTGCGGCGGATATAATTTGCAATTTGCTTGGAGTTCAGCATATCTTGCAGCAAAATCTGTAATTAAAGATTTATAATTTTTATAGGATGAAATAAATATGATACGAATCAGTCAAATAAAAATGCCATTAGATGCATCTAATGACTTTTTGAAAAACAAAGCTGTAAAATTATTAAAAATAAAAAATGATGATATATTAAAACTTGAATTAAAAAGAAAATCTATTGATGCAAGAAAGAAAAATGATATACATTTTATCTGTACAATTGATGTTACAATAAAACAAAATGAAGATAAAATATTAGATAAAAATCAAAATAATAATATTACAAAAGCAACTAATAATTTGTATACTTATACAAAAATTATACATAATTTGCAATGCAGGCCTATTATAGTAGGTTCAGGACCAGCGGGATTATTTGCAGGATATATATTGGCAAAAGCTAATTTAAATCCAATTATAATAGAACAGGGTAAAGATATAGATTCGCGTATTAAAGCAGTTGAATTAATGAAAACAAAAGGAATACTGGATATATCTACAAATATTCAATTTGGTGAAGGCGGTGCCGGTACTTTTTCTGATGGTAAGCTTAATACAGGTATAAAAGACCCAAGAATAAATGAAGTTTTAAAAGTATTTGTATCTTATGGCGCGCCAAAAGAAATTCTATATGAAGCTAAACCGCATATCGGAACAGATATATTAGCTGATGTAGTAAAAAATATACGTAAAAATATTATAAAAATGGGTGCGGATGTATTCTTTGAATATAAACTTGAAGATATTATAGTAGATAGTGGTCACATAACAGGTATTAATATATTAACCCCTGAAGGTGAAAAGTATATTGAAACAAATGATATTATTTTAGCAATTGGACATAGTTCAAGAGATACTTTTAAAATGATTTATGAAAAAGGGATTGATATTAGTCAAAAACAATTTTCTATGGGGGTCAGAATAGAACATCCGCAAAGTGTTATAAATAAAGCTCAATATGGTAAATATGCAGATAATTCAATATTAGGAGCAGCTGATTATAAATTATCATGCCGCACACCGGATGGTAGGGGAGTATATACATTTTGTATGTGTCCAGGTGGTGAAGTAGTAGCAGCAACATCAGAACAGGGTGGGGTAGTTACTAATGGTATGAGTAAATATGCCAGAAATGATAAAAATGCCAACAGCGCGTTATTAGTAGATGTACGTACAAGTGATTTTAATAGTAATCATCCGCTTGCAGGAATAGAATTACAAAGAAAATATGAAAAATTAGCATATAAAATAGGTGGAGAAAATTATAAGGCTCCGGTTCAGCTGGCCGGTGATTTTTTAAATAATAACCAGTCCAATAAATTAGGCAGTGTTATTCCATCTTATAAACCTGGTATTACTTTATGTGATTTAAGAGAATGTTTACCTGATTTTGTATATACAGGATTAAAATATGCATTGCCACAATTTGATAGAAAATTAAATGGATTTATGATGTATGATGCTGTTATGACCGGAATAGAATCCAGAAGTTCTTCTCCTGTACGAATTATACGTTCAGATGATTATCAATCTAATATAAAAGGGATATATCCATGCGGAGAAGGTGCAGGTTATGCAGGCGGTATAATGTCAGCAGCAGTTGACGGAATAAAATGCGCTGAAAAAATAATAGAAAAATATTTATAACAAATTTAATAGAATAACTTAATAAACTATGTTAAAAGATATATGCCCGCGGGCGACCTTTGGCCGCCTTTGCAAAATCCAGCTAAATGATTTGCATTTTTTGCTGTAGATATACTTTAATTAAGCAATATTTTCAGGGAGCATATATCATACGTTGCGCGGGCGAATACCTGACATATCTAAGAGTATCAGGTATCGTAAGCATGACGGATATTTCTGTAAGTTTTTTATATAATTGATTTAGTATTCATCTGAATTATATAATAATCGGAAAATATATAATATAAATAGGAAATATACTTACTTTTATAATTTATATAAAGACATTTTAGGTTGTGTTACCGTTACAAGTGGGGGGCGCCTGCGTGCAGCCATATTTCATATGGCTGCTATGCGCAAAATAATATGCCTTATAAATATGCTGAGTATAAAAGAAATTCTTGTTTAATATTTTAGCTCAGTTTGTTTATTACAATATTATTTTGCTTTTAGCGCATCTTTATATGCGGTGCGCAGGTGCCCCCACTTAATCGAAGGTCCTTTTCCATATCTATTTTTTATTATAGTAAAAATTAGTTTTAATACATTTTTTGTTTTGAAATATT
>CALWVB010000019.1 GCA_944384895.1 uncultured Clostridia bacterium
CCTCTTACATCTATTTCTGGATATGCCGAACTTATAGAAAATGGTATGGCAAAAGAAGAAGATATAAAAAGTTTTGCATCAAAAATACATCGTGAATCTGTACGTTTGCTTACTCTTATTAGCGATATTATAAAACTTTCTGAGCTTGATGAAGATAATAAAAGCTCTATAGGTTTTGAAAAAGTTGATTTATATGATATTGCTTCAGAATGTATAGAATCACTTTCTATAGCTGCAGAAAAAGGAAATATCAATATGAAACTAACTGGCAGTCATTGTATTATTAATGCAAACTATGGTATGATGGAAGAACTTATGTTTAATTTATGCGATAATGCTATTAGATATAATAAAAAAGGCGGATCGGTCTTAGTTAACATACAAAATACTCATAATAATATTATCCTTAGTGTAAAAGATACTGGTATTGGTATACCTGAAGAACATAAAGAACGCATATTTGAAAGATTTTATCGTGTTGATAAAAGCAGATCTAAAGAAACCGGCGGTACCGGCTTAGGTCTTGCAATTGTAAAACATATTTCTCAACAACATCATGCTAAAATCGAGTTAAAGAGTCAAGAGGGCATCGGTACAGAAATATCCATAATATTTCCTATATCCTCCCAAAAGTAGCAATAATCTACTCTATAGGAATATTTGTAAATATAATAAAATGCGGGTATAAAAAACATACCTGCATTTTTATTTATAATATCTATTATCTGTCAATTAAAAACCTATAATCAATTAGAATTGTATATTAAATTACATAATTTATTACAATTATTATATTAGAAAACAAAATAAGCCCCCCATATAATAAAGATTGATCAAATCTTATTATATGGGGGGTGTCATTCATATTATCTTAATTTTAAATCTTTAAATCTTATTTTAAGCCAATGCTAAAATTAATTGTACCTGTATAATTACCTGGTACAGTATTAAAAGCATGTACCGGCAATACTTTACATGTTACACTGCTATTATCAGTAAATGAAGCAACTTCTTTTCCATTAGCCTGGTCTTTTTCGCCTGTTGTTTCAATTACTGTACCATCTGTAGTAATAATTTGATAACGCATTGTTTTTCTTGTTTCTGGATCAACAAGAACCATTTGATTTCTAAAATAATCAGTACCGGCAATAGTAACAGATATTGTTTTATCGCCTAAGTTTTCTACATCAGATGCTGTGAAAGTAATATCGCTTCCATCTTTAGCTAATGTAAGACTGGACGGAATACTCATTGAATATGTAGGTTCGTTTTCAAATACATAATCAATTTGTACAGCTTTTGTTTCATCGGCAAATGCGGTTACGGACATTGCTGCAAGCATTGCAAGAGCAATAAAAATGGATAATACTTTTTTCATATTTTTTCCTCCAAAATTTTTTTATCATAACACTTAAATAAAAAGTGTACGATACATAAATAAACAGTTTTTTAATTTTTTATACCACATTTAAATTTGCTTTTACTTCAGCTCCAATTAAAGCGGCTTTATCTTTAAGTGAATATGGGGAAATTTTTATTAATAAATCATATTCTCCCCTATCCAATGTTTCTGTCAATTCTAATTGATTGATAGCACGTCCTGGTTCCACAAGTTTTGATGTATATATTGTTTTGTCATCAACTATGAGTTCGAATTTAAAATAGCACTCATTATCTTCAGGATTCGGCAATGTTATTTTTACATCTTTTGTATTTGCAGGTATATTAATGCTATCATATCCAGGTATTTTTATATCACCTGTATATTCGGCACCTAATTGCATAATATCAGTTGAATATTTTACAGTATCAGTAGCAATAGCTAAATCATCTTGATTATCTTTATTCATATAGTCTATAAATATAATTAATAAAACGCATATTATTAAAAATAAAATTGTTATAATTACTATAGTTAAATATTTTGTATTATTTCTTTTTTGTTCCATAAATTAAATTACCTCCTAGTTACTTAATAAAATTATTACATAGATTTGTAATATATGTGTCAAATACAGTTAAATGTATGGTAAATATTGTATTAGACTGTCACATGTTGATTTATCAATATGTGACAGTCTAATACAATAATCTAAATTATATAGCAGCTTTTCTATTGACGAATTAGAAATATAATTATAAAATTATAATTACATGATAAAAATATAAAAATATTTCCGGAGGTAAAATATGGCTCAAATAAAAGCTTTCAATGGTTTAAAGTTTAATACAAATAACGCAGGAGATATAAAAGAACTTGTATGCCCGCCATATGATATAATCAGCGAACAACAACGCGCTGAATATTTAAAACGTAATCCTTATAATGTTATCCGGCTTGAACTGCCTAAAGAAGGTAATGATCCTTATGTTAAAGCCGGTGAAATATTAAAACAATGGCAAAAAAATAAAATTTTGCAATGCGATGAAAAACCTGCATTATATATTTATGAAGAAGAATTTATTGCATATGGTAAAACATATAAAGTCAAAGGGTTTATTTGTCTTGTTAAAATTACACCATTTGAAGAAGGTGTTGTACTTCCTCACGAATTTACATTATCTAAAGCAAAAACCGACCGTTTTAACCTTATGAAAGCAACATTTTGTAATTTTAGTCAAATTTATTCATTATATATGGATAATGGAAATACTCGTTCAAAAATTGATAAATTATCCAAATCAACGCCGGAAATTGAATTCAAAGATAATGATAATATTATACATAGAATGTGGACTGTTACAGATCAAGCGCAAATACAATCTATATGTTCTGATTTTGCTGACAGAAAGCTTTATATAGCAGATGGACACCATCGTTATGAAACTGCGCTTAATTTCCGTAATTATTTAAGAGAACAAGGTATAGCTAAAGAAGGACATCCTTCTGATTATGTTATGATGATGCTGGTTGATATGGAACATCCAGGCCTTGTTGTATTTCCAACTCATAGAATTGTACGCAACCTTGAAACATTTAATTCAAATGAAGTTATTGCAAAATGTGAAAAATATTTTGATATAATTCATTATAATAATCTTGATAATATGCAGTCAAAGCTTGATGAAATGTATAATAAAGGAGAAAAATCCTTTGGATATTATGATGGTGGTAAAGGCTGGACACTTCTTACTTTAAAAGATATTAATGTTGTAAGAGAACTTTTGCCTGAGTTATCCCCTGCTTCTCAAGGCCTTGATGTAACTGTATTGCATTCACTCATTTTAGAGCGTATTTTTGGTATTAATAAAGAAAATATGGCAAAACAGATTAATTTAGCATATATAAAAAATAAAGACGACGCTATAAATAGTGTAAAAGATGGAGATGCACAATGTGCATTTATCATGAATCCAACAAGAGTAACTGAAATAAGAGATGTAGCGGCAGCAGGCGAAAAAATGCCTCAGAAATCTACATATTTCTATCCAAAGCTTATAACTGGTCTTGTAATGAATAAAATATGTGATCCTGAGCTATAATTATATTTTATTGGAGGCTGACCGCTGTTGTTAACTGATAAGCAGTATTGGTATCTTTCAACTATTTCTTATCTTGATATACCAAAAGCATATAAAAATAAATTTATTAGCGGTAAAACTACATTAAGGCAAATGGCTAGAATATGGATTGAAGATATATTACGTAATTGGGTATATTCTAATGTAACACATGTATATCATCCTGAATATTTTAGTCCATCTGCCGGTGAAGTAAACTTTTTAAGCAGAGATGAATTTATTCTTATTTTACTTGATATAATTGACAACCCTTTTTCTGATGAACTTATATTTTATAAATTTATTTATAATAAAGGCAAAGGAAAAAGCGGTATATGTTTTTATGATTTTTTATGGAAAGAAAATACCAGAGTGCTTGCATTTAGAGGCAGTGAAGCTAATAGCGGCAATGTATTAAAAGAAAAAGATTGGCAAGATAATTTTTATATGGCTTTATTTGATTCCAATCATTATCCAGATATAAATAAATATTTTAAAGAAAAAATCCAGTATGATTGTACTATTTATGTAACCGGCCATTCCAAAGGCGGAAATAATGCTTTATACGCTTGTTCCATTGATAAAAGAATATGCGGCAGAGTATTTGATGCTCCAGGATTTGGCCTAACTATAACTGATGAACAAATATTAGCCTTAAAACAACGCGATATAATAAATTATGTTTGTTGTGATGATTGGGTAGGCGCTGTATTAACCCATCCTGAAAAAAGAATATTTTGTAATGGCCGTTATCCTATATCCGGTGTTCTGGATATGATATCCGGACATATGCTGCAACAGTTTTCTTTTGATAATAATGATAATATAATATCATCTGATAGAAGTGAACATAGTATAGCTGTTGAAAAAATTTATGATAATGTAATGAATACAGTTATTAATGATCTTCCTATGAGTGATATGCTTAATAATCTGTTTGATATTATATGGCCATTATATTTAGAAAATAATAAAAGACTTAATATAATAAAAAATATTACGCCTGCTGTATTCAAAAAATTTATTAGTCAAATTATACAATCTATTGTTAAAAAAATTATGTCTCATAAAAATGAATCTTCTTTGCAGGAACTTGTAATATCATTATTTAAAGCATGGGGTAAATATGCCGAACAATATGAATCATCTGGCTATACTGATAAAAAATTGCCAGATATAGGTATCCCATTATCTATACGCCAACAGCATGAATTATTACGGCGAAATAAAAAACAACATAAACATATAATATATTATTAAAATAAAAAGATTCTTAATATTAGGATATTTCCTATATTAAGAATCTTTTTTGTTTTAACTTTTTCAAAAAATATCATTACATATGTCTTATATTATAGATATGTTTCTCAATAATTTAATAAAAACAGTAAAACAATATTAAAATAAATTTTACACAGTATTGATGTTATCACCAATATAACAGATATCTATAAAGTAAATCAACAATAGTATGTGTGAAACTGTGAAACTGCTTCTATTGGTGTATCCGATTTTAAATTTGTTCTTTGCTATACAAAGTGAAATAAGCATTTTTTCGTTAAAAATAGGTATAAAATGTTTCTTTTTAAACCAAACAAGTTTCAGTTATTTTTCTAAATTGAAGTATTAACTAATCCCTTGTCACAAATTATATTTTGCCTGCTGCAATCAATCTTTTTTGGGTTCCAATTACCACCATCTGCCTGTTTGTTGTCTTAAAACTATCCCTTATCCTTCTTTTTAGATTCATTACTACAGTCATTACTTAAAGTTATCTAAATTAATAATATTTTTATCTATAATAAAAAGGACACTTTCTTATATAAAGTGCCCTTAGTATATTTTAAATAATATTATATACATTATTCAACTGTTGTTTTTATATGCTTTTCTTCATAAATTCACTATTTTTATTATTCAATTAAATTATTGTGCACTGATTGTATCAACAATAGACATATTGCGTATTCTTTTAATTGGTTTATATACTGCTAGGATTAAAGATATCATAATAATCAAAATAATAACTATTAATTTTATCCAAGGAATTATCCAAGTATCGCCCCAGTTAGAACTTATCAATATTTCAAAAAGAAAATAATTGCATACTAAACCTAAAATAGTTCCTATTATACTTCCTATAACTGTATAAGTTAAAGCTTCTGCAATTATCATTTTAGTGAGTTGTTTTGCACTTAAACCAATTGCACGGAATACACCATACTGTTTTATTTTTGCTGAAACACTCATAGCTATACTATTTATAATATTAAAAACAGTAATTAATGCAATTAAAACAAGAAAACCATATACAAATAGCCATAAACAATAATATGTTCCCAATGTACTGCTGTTTTCCATACGTTCATCAGAGAATATCAGTTCAGAACCAACCATTTGATGAATAGTATTTACATCGTCATCTGTTGCATCTTTAGTCAACTGAATATTAACAACTGTATAATCAGACGATATCCCTGTAATCTGCTTAAAAGTATCCTCTGAACAGATAATTATTCCAATATCATTAGCATTTTTAAATGAACTATCTGACAGTATGCCGGTTATTGTAATTTTTTTAGATTGGCCTGCAATATCCATTGTTATAGTATCGCCTGTTTGTATAGTATTTTGCGGCTTATAGACAATTAATCCTGTATTTGTATTATTTTGAACCTTTTCAATAGATCCATCTAAAAGATATCTCTTTGCCCAATCAAACTGATGCTGTTCATAAGAAACCAAATCTACTGTTTCTTCAGTACCATTTATCTTAACAGGTATATTATATGCTATCATGCATCCATAAACTGATTTTACAACAGGATTATTCTGTAAATTCCCCACAATAGTATTATCAATTGAACAGGAGTTATCTGGACTTTTGATATATATATCCTCTGTCCAAGGCCGTAACGGCGTCAGTGTATGATTCATAAATTCTATTGTTACTGAGAAAGATAAAAACAAGATAATACTCAGCGCAAAAGAAATAGTCATTAAAAATAAATTTTTTCTGCTTGCTTTTGCATGATGAATACCAAGCGCTGTATCTACTTTAAATAATTTTGTATTAATAGCTTTTTTTGTAGTCATTAAACTGCTTGTATTTCCGGATACAGCAGACAAAGGCGATACTTTTGCCGCTTTTTTTGCCGGAGAACGTGATGCAAGTAATACTGTTAATAATCCTAAAACTATACCAGCGACTATACTTGGTACACTTATACTAAATATAGGCATAGCCATAAAATACTCTGGGCTAAGAAAACGTAGGATTGTACAAAGTATCCATATCACTAGAATACCAATAAGAATACCAACTGGTATTGCAAAACGACACCATCTAAGCGCCTCTTTTCGAACCATACGCATTATTTGTTTTGGCGTTGCTCCAATACAACGCATTAGTCCAAAAAATTCTGTGCGCTGAGCTATATTACTATTTAAACTGCTTGTAATCATCATAATTCCAGCAAACATTACCAATAAAAATAATATTCCAGCAGCTGCATAAACTTGTAACATTAAAGAATTGGTGCTTTGACCAATCAATCCAAGTAATTTTGTATTTTCAGAAATCTGTTCATCCGAAAGCTTACATTGATCTTTTAAATTACGAATTTCATTTTGTACTTGAAACTCATTTTTAAACTCAATATATAACATACTATTATAATCAGAAAGATTATCACTTTTTATATCCCAATAGATATTACGGAAAGCATCTGTTGTTATAAAAAGTCCATAAGAATCTTCACTCATAGTTTTAGATGCATTTTTACAAAACCCTGAAATAGTATATGAAATTTTTGTTTTATCCGGGCCATCGATTGTTATTTCATCTCCAATTTGTAAATTCAGCATTTGTTTTGCACTTTCAGTGATCATTGCTTGTTTATCTGTTTGAGGAAAATCCCCTTGGATTATAAAGTCAACTAACATCTCTGTTACCCATTGTTCATCACAACCGGCGATAATCGCATTTTTACCTGATAATAAATACTCCTGATCTCCTCTGTAATTTATAACTCCATAACGAGCGGCAGCTTTTATATCAGGACGTTTTGAAATCAGCATTACTTGTTCATCGGTAATATCTCTAATACCAATATGGAAACTACCATTTTCTATTTTTGTCTGTAAAATCTGGCTGCGAATAAACATATCAGCCATACCGAAAATAGTCGTTACTAAAAATACCGCAAGAATAATACAAAAAATAGACATTCGGCTCTGTTTCCGATGAACTTTTGCAGAAATAGGAACAAGATCAAGATAACGTTTCATTTGCCTTTCCTCCTAAATCTGTAAGTTCACCATCTGATACTTGCAATACCCTGTCAACTGATGCTGTAAGATTTTTATTATGAGTAATCATCAATATGGTTTGCTGGTATTTGTGAGAAGCCTTTGTTAGAAGATCAATAACATCTTGGCTATTTTTACTATCCAGATTACCAGTAGGTTCATCAGCTAAAATTAGTTTTGGCTTTGTAATTAAAGCCCGTCCAATAGCAACACGCTGTTGTTGTCCGCCTGATAATTGGCTTGGCAAATGATAACGCCTATCTGTTAAGCCTAATAAACCTAAAATTTCTTCAACAGTTGCTAAATCTGGTTTACGATAATCCAAAAGTAAAGGAAATATAATATTCTGTTCCACATTAAGCTCTGAAACAAGCTGAAATGACTGAAAGATAAATCCTATATTACGCCGCCTGAAGATTGTACGTTCTTCTTCTTTCATAGAAAACAGATTTTGTCCATCCATTAATATAGTACCAGAAGTAGGGATATCTAAAGCACCAATACAGTTAAGTAAAGTACTTTTACCTGAACCAGATTCCCCTACTACAGCTACAAATTCTCCCTTTTCTAAAGAAAAAGTTACATTCTTTAAAGCTTCAATTTTCACTTCATCTTTTCCATATACTTTCCATAAGTTTTGTACTTTTAAAATTTCCATAAAATCAGCCTCCTTTCCTTAAAGCATAACAAAGGCAGCTTACAATAAGGTGAATTTAACCTTACTATTTAGTAAGAAAAGTGATAGTAAATGTTGTTCCTTTATTTAATTCACTTTTAACTAAAAGCATGCCGTTTTGCCCTTCAATAATAGATTTTGCTAAAGAAAGTCCTAAACCAATTCCTTGTGTTTCTAGAGAATATTTACTACGGTAAAAACGTTTGAAAATATGATGTATATCTTCCGGAGCTATACCAGAACCATTGTCAGTAATAAAAATACGAAGCATAGCCGGTGTATTTTCCCAGCTAATGCGAATTATATCCCCAGGTTTTGTATGATCTAATGCATTTTTTATGATATTTCCAATAGCTTCGCTTGTCCATTCAAAATCACAATTAACAATCTGATCAGGATTTCCATCAATAATAATTTTCTTTTTTTCAGATTTGGCCCTAAATGTTAATTCACTAATAGAATTAGAAATTAAATTCGTCATATGATAATCACACTTATTAAATACTATATTTCCAGTATCTAACCTAGTGATTTTCAACATTGCTTCAATAAGTTGTTTCATCCTATTTAGAGCTGTTTCAATTTTTGCTGAAAATTCTTTTACAATTTGAACATTATTCGGTTCATTAGAAATAATTTCCTGATACATAGTTATAGCAGCTATTGGCGTTTTTAACTGATGAGATATATCCGAGATGGTATTTTTTAAGAATTCTTTTGTTTTATGTTCCATTTCATTTTTAGATTGCAGCATAGTAGCAAGCTTTTCTATAGAAGAAAACAATTGAAAAATAGTTCCCTCCCTGTTTTTGGGCAATTGACTTGAATAATCATTATTAATATAATTATTTATTATTTTGTCAGCCTGCAAGTATAGACGGTTTCTTTGATAGAATAAAACAAATGTTTCAATAGTTATTAATATCAAAAATATAGCTATTAATATGATATTTATATAAGGCAACTGTTGATATTGAGATAAATATTTCTGCGTATGATTTACCGTCTGCCTATCTATTCCGATTATGTTCAATAAATCTTTTCCGGATTCATTAATTTGATTATTTGTAATAGCATTTGCAATTATTTCTTTGGAAACGCCTTGTTCTAAAAGAGAAGAAGCAACTGCTTGATTGTGTGTAATATAAATTGTCTTAACATCATCAATTTGATTTGTATTAAAAATTAGATACATGATAATAAACATAGATGAAAAGAAAATCAAAAAAACAATATATCTCCTGACTTGTTTATCACGGAAAAAGCTCATATAGACACCTCTTTCCATTGATAACCAAATCCACGAACAGTTATTAAATGTTTTGGATGGGATGGATCTGATTCTATCTTTTCTCGAAGTCTGCGAATATAAACTGATAAAGTATTATCATCCACAAAATTTCCGCCGTCGTCCCATAATTCATTCATGATTATATCTCTTGAAACAATACGATTAACATTGCGTACTAAAAGACAAAGTAATCTATACTCAATATTTGTTAATTCTAATATTTTACCATTTAATATTACACGGCTTTCTATAAGATTGATAGAAATATTACCACAATCAAGCATATTAGTATTTGATGGATTAAATACTCCTGTACGGCGTAATAATGCCCTAATTCGTGAAAATAGCTCACCCAGCTTAAACGGTTTTGTAATATAATCATCACCGCCACAATCTAAACCGCGAATTATATTTACTTCTTCATCAGAAGCAGTTAAAAAAATTATTGGAACAATACTTCCTTGTCTGCGTACTCTTTCACAGATATCAAAACCTGTTCCATCTGGGAGTGTAATATCTAAAATTAATAATTGATACTTATCTATATAAGGCAATTTTTTAATTGCATCTGATACAGTACGCACAACTTCTATTTCATATCCATTCTTTTTTAATGAATAGCTTAAGCCGTCAATCAAACTAATATCATCTTCTAAAAGCAATATTTTATCCATTATTATTATCCTTCCTAATTTTTTCTATTATTAAGAGATTTATTTTAATCTTCTATATATTTACAAGATTTTGATTATCTATTACTATTATATAATATCTTATCGCTGCAAAAAATATAAGCCTGACAGTTTTTTATCTGTCAGACTTATTTTAATCATTTTGATATTTTTATACAAGATATTTTGCATTTACAAATGATATGTAAATAATATAGAACAAAAAATATTGTAAAAACTAATATTATTAAATATTAAACGAAAAAGTACCGCCTAAAGGGGGCGCCTGCGCAGCGCATCTAAAAGATGCGCTAAAAGCAAAATAATTTAATATTAAATTATTTAAGATGAATATCTATAAACAGTTGCTTTCTTAAATTCTCTCAGCATATGCTTTAAAAATTATTTTGCAGTACGCAGCCATATAAAATATGGCTGCGCGCAGGCGCCCCCCTACGG
>CALWVB010000020.1 GCA_944384895.1 uncultured Clostridia bacterium
TGGATTGCACATTTGTTCTGTCATTATATAGAAATGATTTAATACATAAATTTATTTGTTTTATATATAGGTAATTTATACAAACAAAACAATTAAAAACCCCATGATAAGCTTACTTTATCATGGGGTTAATACATTTGTTATAAAAAAATTAGATTACTCTTACATAATCGCTAATAATCCAACCGATTGTACCATCGGATAATTGGATATTATACCAGCCGCTTTTGCTACCTAATATAATAAATTTATCGCCTTTATTAATACGGGTAATCTGTCTGTTGCCTGTACCAGGGCCGGAACGAATATTAACTTTATTGCCTGTACATTGACCTTCAGTTGTGCTGGAGATATTAATTGATTTAACATAATCGCCAATAATCCAACCTACAGTACCATTTTGAAGTTTTACATTATACCAACCGTTTTTGCTGCCCAATACCGTGAATTTAACGCCACGGTTTATCATAGTAATCCGTTTATAGCTTGTACCAGGACCTGTACGGATATTTACATAATCACCTGTACATTGAGCAATAGTTTCTTCCTGGCCATTATCGCTGCCATCAAATACTTTAACATAATCGCCGATCATCCAACCGACGGTACCGTTTTGAAGACGGATATTATACCAGCCGTTTTGACTGCCTAAAATATCAAACTGTGTGCCTTTATTTACCATAGTAATACGACTGTAAGACGTGCTGGGACCGGTACGAACATTGACATAATCGCCTGTACATTGTCCTAATGCGTTATACTGAGAAGAAGTATCTATAATTTTAACATAATCGCCGATCATCCAACCGACAGTACCGTTTTGAAGACGAATATTATACCAGCCGTTTTGACTGCCTAAAATATCAAACTGTGTGCCTTTATTTACCATAGTAATACGACTGTAAGACGTGCTAGGACCGGTACGTACATTAACATTATTGCCTGTACATTCGCCGATTAAAGTTTCCTGTGGATTTTCCGGATCAGGTATGGCTGGTGTTTCAGGATCATTAGGCGTTTGAGGTATATTAGGATTTTCATCTGATACATTATACCAAACATTTAAATCTACATTGCCTTTCACACCGGGTACATATCCTGTATGAGAATACTGCCACATTAAATAAGGATATTCACAGGAAGGCTTGTCCGTATTAATATGTGCTACCCATATAGGATAATTGCTTGTACGGGAATAATCTATATTATTATTAATAAAGCTTGCATAAGAATAAACCATTGGTTGATATCCGCCAGCCTTTATTGTTTCACAAAAGGCTACTATCATATCTGTTATTAACTGCTGGCTAAGACCAGAATGACGCGGGTCTTCAATATCAAATGCAACCGGTAAATCAAGCTGCCTGCCATTTAATATATTAAGGCAAAATTCTGCTTCAGCTTTTGCGCCTTCAACTGTTGTTGCATAACTGTAATGATAAACGCCGACTTTAAGACCGTTTGCTTTTGCATTATTATAATTTTGTACAAAATATTTATCCTGTTGATCTTTACCTGCAGTATAGCGGCCATATCCTGCGCGGATCATAGCAAATTCAACACCGCTTTGAGATACTTTTTTCCAATCGATTTCCTTTTGATGTGTTGATACGTCAATACCAAATGGAAGAGCATTAAATTGATATGTTAATGACGCTTTATCATTTCCATCTGCATCTTTTATATCTACGCCTAAGATATATTTACCGGATTTATAAGGTTTCCATACATATGTATTAGCTTCACTGTAATCTTTTAATATAATAGTGTTACCATTGTATTGTTCTGTAAAACGGTATTGATATCCAGATGCATTTTCAACAGATTTTGCTATTAAAGTTACATCTGACATACTAACCGCTTGCCAACCTTTATCAGTCGTTAAACTGAAATTATCATTATTTGCTAATGCGGGAACAGCTGAGGTGAACATGGTAATTAGTAATGCAAATACGCATATTACACTTATAATTTTATTTTTCTTTCTTCTCATCATACTCCTCCATAAATTAATAATAATGAATAAATACATACTAATTCAATAATATTAAATATTGGTTCATATATTATACAATAAAAGCCAAATTATAGCAATATTATACAGAAAATTAGCTTTATTAAATTTTTATACTTTTTTTAGATTATGTTCATCTAATGTGAAAATATTAGACATTTGTATAATTATAAAATTACAATATGTTTTATAGGAAAATATTTCCTATAAAAAGATAATTTAAATAGAACAAAATTAAAAATGCATAAAAAACTAATCTTAATGAAAAATAGAAAACAAAAATGGCTGCGATTATGAGGGGGCGCCTGCGCAGCGCATCCAAAGGATGCGCTAGATGCAAAATAATTTGGTCTTATACAGACTAAAGTTAAAATAAAAACAATTATTATTTTAAGAACAGCAGCTTAATATAATAAATTATTTTGCATAAGGCAACCATATGTAATATGGTTGCACGCAGGCGCCCCCCTTTTCAAGGTGGTTTATTCGGAAATATTTTCTGTAATAGATAAGTTTACAATTATCACTTATTATGTAATTTAAAATATAAAAAATATAAGACATGCAAATGACAAACTATTTAAAGCATAAAAATAGAGTGGGATATAATAAGTAATTTAATAGGGATCTTACACATAATGGCATTGGTTTATTTTCTATGGAATGATTTCTAGGAAAGGTGAGTTATTATTATGAATTTCGCTCAGATATTAACCGCTCTATCAAACTTATTCTACTTTATTCTTCATGTAGTAAATTCAGGGTCATTTCCACATCCTCTTTCAGCTGCGGAAGAAAAACGTTGCATAGAAGCAGCAGCAAATGGCGATGAAAAAGCAAAAAGCCGGCTTATTGAACATAATTTACGTCTGGTTGCTCATATTGTAAAAAAATATTATTCATCATCAGTTGATCAGGATGATTTGATATCTATCGGTACTATTGGGCTTATTAAAGCTGTATCAACATTTGATCCTAATAAAAATATTCGTTTAGCTACATATGCTGCACGTTGTATAGATAATGAAGTATTAATGCATTTTAGATCACTTAAAAAAAGTGCACAAGATGTATCTATGAATGAACCTATAGATGTAGATAAAGATGGTAATGCTTTGACATTAATTGATGTTTTAGCTGATGATGATACTGTATTAGATGATTTAGATTTAAAAATGAAATCAGAACGTCTTTATAAATATATTAATGATATTTTAGATGAAAGAGAAAGAACTATAATTTTAATGCGTTATGGTATAGGTATAGGAAAACCACTTACGCAAAGAGAAGTAGCCAGTAAATTAAATATTTCAAGATCATATGTATCAAGAATAGAAAAGCGAGCATTAAGCCGTTTACATAAAAAATTTGATTTAGAAGACAAAATAGGACAAAAATAAAGTAAAAAAATACATATAACCGAATTTATTATAATTGTTCGGCTATATGTATTTTTTGTTTTATAAAAATATTTTTGCTAAAATAATTTTAATTTTTGCTACAATAAACTATATAGTTTTAATGTTAATTCCATTTATCCATGCGTTTTTTAAGCCATTGTGCAAATCCATCCTCTTGAGTAGGAGGAATATTATCACTTTTTTGTGTATGATTAGACTGATTAGGATTGCTGACAAATAATTTAGAATTAAGCACAGGATTAAAAGGAGTTTTATCATTTTGATTTTGTTTTAAATCAATTCGAATCTTTTGTGTATCTCCTTTTTTATCATGTGAATTATCTGAATTATTATGACTTTGCGGATTTCGATTATTAGAGCTGCCGCTCCCACCTTTATTTATGTTATTTACAGGCTCGTGCGGCTCATCGAAAAAACTTTTTGCCATCTGAAGATTGATGGTTTTGATTGATTTGTTTATTCTGTGCGTCTGATTTTTTTACAGCCTCATTCTTTTTTTCTTTTGTAACTTTATATTTTTCAAGATCAGATTTATCAATTCTATTAAGGGTATCAGCTATACGTTTATCAATATCAGTAAAGTTGGATTCAAGTTTTGCAAGAGTTTCGCGTACTGAATATCTGAAATAATCAAGATCATCCTTAAATGAACCAAATCCAGTGTTAATATTTGTAAGAGATGATTTGGCATCATTAATGATATTATCAACCTGAGCAGTTACATCACTAAGACTCTTTTCAGAGAATTCATTTGCATCTTTCATAATTTTTTCAGCTTTTTCATTAGCTTCAAAAATAGTTTTTTCAGCTAATTCACGAGCTTCTTTAATTCTGGTTTCCGCAGCAGTATTAGCTTTATTAATAGTTTGTTCGGATTGTTCGTTAGCTTTAAGTATTGTTTGTTCAGATTGCATTCTAGCTTTAAATAAAGTTTTTTCAGAGGTTTCATTAGCTTGTTTAACAATACTCTGAGCTTGTTGTTGAGCCTGATTGATAATTTTTTCAGATTGTTCTTTAGCACTAAGAAGTTGTTGTTTGGATTTTTGAAGAGCATCATTTACTACATTTTCTGCTTTTGTTTTAGCTTCATTAGTAATAGATTCTGCTTCAGCATGAGCATCCAATTTAATTTTACCGATTTCTATACAAGCTTCGTCATATCTACGGCTCTTTTCACGGTATTCATTGATTTGTTCTTCTAGTTTAGCCTGGTTAGCATCAGTGGCAGGAGTAGTTTCTTTTGTTTCAACACTTTTAGCCTGTTGAGCAGCAGTGGCATTAGCATCCATTTGAGATTTAAGCTGTTCATATTTTGATTTAAAATCAGCGGCTTCTTTACGAGCACTTTCAAGATCATGAGTAAGGCGTTCATTAGCAGAAGATAAGGATTTTATTTTAGCATCCATTTTTTTGCTGTTTTCGATTTCGCGTTTTGCCTGAGCAGCAGCTTTTTCAACAGCTATTTTTGCCTGTTCAAGATTTTTATCCATTTTTGCTTTAGTTTCTGCAACAGCATCTAAAGCATCCTGCTTTGCTTTTAATTGAGATTGAAGTTCAGCAATCTTTCTTGCATCATTTGCATTAGAAGAATCACCGGATTTTGCTAATAATTCATCTCTTTCTGCGGTTAATTCTTCTATTTGCTTTTGAAGCTTCATTTCGGTATGCTTAGCACGTTCACTCATATTATCGACGTAATTTATAACATCGTCTCTATTAAAGCCACCAACGGCAACAGTGCGGAATAATGCTCCTGATTTCATGCACTTTTCCCCCTTAACATTTATAAATAGCTATTTTGATTATAACATAATTTCCATAAAAAACAATATAAAATATTTTAATAAAATAATTAGTAGTATATTGCATAATATTGATATATTTTATAATTTTTTGCTTTTTACTATTATTTTATATTTTATTATGGTTATTTTACCTAGCTTTTTATAAAATTGCTATATAAAATCTGAATATACCTATACTTGATATATAATTAAAAGTTTGATAAGATTATGCATATTGAATAAGAAAATATGTTTGTTTTTGCATTATAACACAAAAAACATATGGAAAGGACGTAACTTAATGACAGAAAATAATATAAAGCCGCTTATTGTATTTGATTTGGATGGTACTTTAAACCGTACTGATTTATATTCTGTACCATCTCATCTTGAAGCTATGAAACATTTTGGAGCGCCTGAAAGAGTTATGTCAAAAGAATTTGTTATGTCAACATTTGGTATGAGAGCAGATGATTATGTGAAACTTTTATTGCCTGGATGTGATGAAAAATCCGGTTATGAATATTTGCGTATGGTAGCTGATCTTGAATCAAAAAAAATGAAGGAAAGCGGGAAATGCTTTGATGGCGTACCGGAAATGCTTGATAAGCTTCATCAGATGGGATGCCAGACTGCCGTATGTTCTAATGCATCGACAAGATATATTACTGAAGTCATAGCAGCTATTGGTATTGCGGAAAAAATTGATCATATACAACATCTTGTAAAAGGTATGAATAAAAATGGGACATTAAAGCTTTTATTAGATCGTGTTAATCCTCCAAAAGCTATTATGGTAGGGGATAGAATATTTGATATCCAGGCGGCAAGAGCTAATAATATTCCGAGTATCGGCTGCCTTTATGGTTTTAATAGAGAAGAAGCATTACAGGCTGATTATACAGTTGAAAAACCTATTGAAATTGCTGATATTGTTGAAAAAATACTGAAGAATTTATAATTAAGAAAAATATTGTTTTGTATTGTTGTCGTAATATAGAATATGCTATACTTTAATTAATAAAAAATATGATAGAAAAACATAATATAAAAAAACCATATAACTTTAATAACATAAAATAAAAATATGCATATTTGTTGTATCTATGAAATTGTATGAAAACTGATAGGGAACTTTAACAGGGGGGCGCCTGCGTGCAACCATATGAAATATGGTTGCCAAATGCAAAATAATTTGCTCAATAAAGAAGATGAGTATTTAAGATAATACTTTGTTTTCCTTTTCAACTCAGCCTGAGTATCTTAAAAATTATTTTGCGTAAAGCGCATCAAAGATGCGCTGCGCAGGCGCCCCCTTATAAACGGTACTTTTATTATTTTTAGTTTTTTTATTTCATATAAGGACACTTTTTATATTGTATTATTTAGGTTATCTTTACTGATTATGTAAAGGCGGAAGACTAATTATGAATATAAAAAAACGTATTGTGTATTTATCAGTAACAATGTCTATTTTTGTAATAGCATTTATTATTTATGGCTTTGTAGGCACAATGGGAACATATAGAACTTTTGATACCATAAAATCATTTTTTTTTGGCCTTTTAGGTGGATTAGGTTTCAGTACATTTGCAAGTTCAATAATTATGTTTTACCGTTATATTATTATCCAATCGTTATGTTTTAGAATTATTGCTTTTGTATTATTACCAATATCTATTGTTCTTGCTTGGTTTTTAGGGATTTTTATTTATATACCATATCAAGTTTATAATATTATACAAATACATAAATATATAAAGGATAGAAAAAATCCTATTATTAATGAAAAAAGATATTAATATAAAAAGCGTTTACTAAAGTTGATTCTTTAATAAACGCTTTTTTATTATAATTAAAACATCTTTTTCTTCCATAGAATAAACGCTACAACAGATGCAGCAAATAAAGATAAACCTAAAGGAAACCATATAGAATTTGCAAAAAATAATCCATTTGCAGCAGCATCCGGCCCAATATTCATACCATAAAAACTAAAGATAATGGTAGGAATTGCGAGGATTATTGTAATAGAAGTTAATACCTTCATTACTATATTAAGGTTATTAGATATAACCGAAGCATAAGCATCCATAGTACCGGATAAAATGTTAAGATAAATATTAGACATTTCAATAGCCTGTTTAATCTCTATTAAAACATCTTCTAATAAATCCTGGTCTTCTTCATAAAGACGTAAAAACCTGCCGCGCATAAGTTTTTCCATTGTTATTTCATCTGATTTAAGTGAAGTAGAAAAATAAACAAGCGATTTTTCCAATTCAAGCAACTGAATAAGCTCTTTATTTTTAGTAGATTTACGAAGTTGTTGTTGCACGAAATCATTTATTTTATCAATTTGTTTGAGATATTGCAGATATCGTGTAGACATTCTAAGCATAATATTAAGTACAAACTGAGTTTTTAAAGCAGTATGAATATTTTTAGTCATACCATCGGCAAGTTCACTTATAACAGGATTTTCACGCAAGCATACAGTGACAACATGCCTTGGCGTTACAATTATACCTATAGGCATAGTTTCATAAGTGATACTGTTATCACTTTTAACAACTAAAGGAGCATCAACGATAATAAGTGTATTATCATCTTCGCTTTCAATACGGGATGATTCTTCTTCATCCATTGCTGCGCGAAGAAAATCAGGATCTAAAGAATAATGGGAAACTAAAAAACTAATTTCATCTTCACTTGGATTAATTACATTAATCCAGCAGCCTTCTTCCGCATCATTTATGCGGTGGATACGGCCATTTGTGCTTTTGAGATAAGATATCATAATTATGCACATCCCTTCTTATGATGGGCATGCGCATAATATAGGTGCGGTATGCCCATGTTTTTTTGAGTTTATAAAAGACCGTCGACTTCCAGGGTCAGGACTCACCACACCCACCTCCTATTTAATAAAAAACATAAAATAAAGCAGATTTTTATATAATCTTAATATAAATACACAAACCTACTTAATATATATTATATCACTAGAAATGGAGATTGCAAGAGCAATATTGCAAAAGATTGCAAAAATTCATAATAAATATAATATAATACTTGTATATCGTCAAATATAGCGAAAAATTAACTTAAAATATATAAAAAAATAGGATTATATATGTAGAAACTTGAATATATTGATATGAAAATATCTTGACACTTTATTACAACTACTTGTATGTTTTAATGTAAGATGCTATTATATTGTGGAACAATAGTTTCTATTAGTAAATTTAATAGAGAATATGTGTTTTATTTTATTCCAATATTTTTTATTTATTATTTATATTCTATAATCTGTGCAGAGTTAATTGGTTACTAAATTGAATTTTATTCTATAATTTGCCGATGCACAGCGGCAGAATGGAGTTATTATAATGAGATATCATAACTTTAAATCAAAAGTATTTAGAATTCTTTCAGCGTGCCTTATACTGATTACTGTATTTGGGACAATGTCTGTAAACGCTCAAAATGTACAATTAGATGAAAGCATTCGAAAGGGCGACTATATTCAATGGGGTACATTATCCGGTAATCCATTAATATGGGTAGCTACATGCGATAGTGCAAGTTATCAGGATGTAGCTGTTGAAGTTATGACAAGAGATATTGTTACCATGATGCCTTATCATGATGAAAATTATGTACCTGCAAGTTTTGATAACAGCAGTATATATAAATGGCTGAATAGTAATTCCGGTTTTTGGAGTAGCAATAATTTTTCTGAAAGCGATAGGTACATAAGAGCGGAAGATTATTTTGCAATAATGACAAGATCTCAGGCAATGGAAGCGTTTTCAACAGGAGATTTATCTAATATAGCTGTTGCAAGATATAATGGAGGCAATGAAAGCTGGTGGATAGCTCCGGATGGCAATGAAGGAGTACAGGAAAAAAAGGGTTATATAATGAATACAACCGGCCAGATAGTGGATTATCCATTTAGCGATGTTTCACAATCATATGCAGGGGTACGGCCTACAACTATGCTTAATCTGGAAAGCTTTTATATAGCGTCTGGCAATGGATCAGCTTCAAGTCCATATATTATACGTTCAGTTTATAATCAAAATGTAAAAAATATCAAAGTATCAGGATGCGCATTAACACCATCTTTTAATCCTGCTACTACTGCGTATAGTTCTACTGTAACTTCTAATGTTGAAGAAATTACTATTGAACCTCAAACAGAAGATCCTAATGCTACGGTTACTATATCCAGAAATGGCCAACCTATCGGCCAGCCGGGTGCAGCGTCTTATACAGTACCGCTTGAGTATGGTCAAAATAATATAGTTGTATCTGTTTTAGCAGTCGATGGTTTTACTGAAGTAACATATACAATGAATATTACACGCCAGGAGCCGGAGAATACATTATTTGTAAGTTCTATTCAGGTTCTTGAAGAAAATCCAAGATTGGAATTAAAATTAGATCCAGCTTTTGATGAAAAAGAAAATAATTTTACAATTGATGTAGGTAAAAGTATAGATACAGCACGTATAGCTGTAAAATGTTCTCCAAATGCAAAAGTGGAAATATCATTAGACGGCGATGATCAACAGGAGATAGGAGCGCCTAATGAAAAAGGAGAATATGAAGATACTTTTGTTGTTGATCCGGATTTACGGCTTATAACATTAACAGTAACTTCAGAAAATGAGAAAGAAAATAAGAAATTTGTAATAAATGTAAAACATGGAGAATTTGCAATATATGCAAATGCAATAGATAATTCAGGATTAATGAGCTCTTCTCAGAAACCAAGCAGTTTGCCGCCTTCATCGCTTGCCAGTGTTGATGGAGATGACGGTGATAATACAGGACTTCCTTGGTGGGCAATTACTTTATTTATTATATTAGGAGCGGCTGCTTTAGGTTTTGCAGTATATGGAACGGTATTAATTATAAATAAACAAAAACAGAAAAAAGAGGCAGAAATACCGCCTTATATGCTTGATAAAGACGGCAATCCTAAAAATAATGAGGATATAGATAAAAAACTGCCGTCATATAATGAACCAAAAAGAATAGATACGCCGGCAGATATGGATAAGACACAAGCGTTTACAGCACCTGTTGGATATGATAACAATGAAGATATTGACAATGATATTGATCAGAGTGATGATCAAACACGTATAATTGATGCTGTTGATTTTCAGGAACAGGATGGCAACCTGAATGATAATCAAGAAATAGAGGTTCCATTTGGTTATCCAAAGCCAATAATCCATCCAGCTCAGAGCTTTAACCAACCAATTGAAGATGATGAGCAATTAGCTTCAGACGTATCAGATTTGCCATATATTCAGCCGGAGCCTATAATAAATCCTATTGAGCAAAAGACTGAAGCGAATATAGACGGCGGTTTGTCGGATATTGATTCAAGTACAGCTGAAATACCAACAGTACAACCACAAAAAATTTATGACAATAGGCCGGATGAATTTATGTCAGAAGATATTTCTGCATTAACAGAAGATACTAAAGAGGATAATAAACCGTTTAAATTGAATTTTGATCCGGATATAAAATTACCAGGTGAAAAAGAAAATGATGCAGATGCTGATCAAATTGATGAAAATGGTATTATTATCAAAGAAAATAAACCGTTTACCCTTAATTTTGATGCTGATAAGGAAATAAATATGCAAAACAGCAGTTCAGAACAGCAGGATGATTCAATAAATATTTATAGTACTTCTGAGATACAAAATGAACAATGGAAAAATGATGATATAAACAAAGAATAAAAAGAATAAATAGTTTAATAAAAAAACAGCATGTAATTTATTAAAAAAAGGAAATTACATGCTGTTTTTATAAGATATTTTCCATTAAAAGGCGATATTTTAGGATTTCTTAAGTATTTTATATTGAATTTTAAATATTACAGGTGTATAATTCTCAGTGTTATAAAAGATGAATATATTAGTATATTTTTTATTTGTTATAAAAATATTTCTGTTTTAATATTTTGGATGGGAGTTTATAAAAATATGGATAATAATACAAATAATGAAAATAAACCAGTTCAACATAATAAACGGCGTACATATATTTTAATTGTTGTTGCTGTTGTATTAATTTTATTGCTTGTACCTACTATTATTGTTGCATGTAATTATTATAATAACCATAAAGATGATAAAGCGAATTCTTCTTCATCTATGTTGTCATCAGAAATCAGCGATGATATATCTGCTGTAACATCAACCGATATGCAGCCGGCGGAATTATCATCAGATCCATTAGCTGCGGTTGAGGGTTCATCACAAGATGGAGCTTTAAGTGAAGTTCAGTCATCACAAAAGACATCATCACAACAGAATTCGGGTTATGAAATAACTGCTGAAATAACAGCGAATGTAACAAATCCGATAGGAGAATATGTATCAGCTGAAGAAAGCCAGCAATTGCAGCTTGTAAATCTTTTTAATGTACTTCCTGCAGATTTTGATCCTGAAATTACAACATTAAATGGTGGTAAAGAATTTGCTTCTATTGCAGCAGATGCATTGGATGAAATGATCGATGCATGTAATGCGGAATGCGGCGATGGTAAATTATGGGCTCAAAGCACATACCGTTCATATACAAAACAAGTAAAATTATATAATGATGAAGTGAATAAATGGAAAAATAAAGGTATGAGCGACAGTGAAGCTAAAGCAAAAGCTGCTACAGTTGTAGCTGTACCTGGTACATCTGAACATAATACCGGTCTTGCATGTGATTTTAATACTATTACAGAATCATTTGCCGATACAAAAATGTATGATTGGCTTATTGAACATTGTGCAGAATATGGTTTTATTGAACGTTTTCCAAGAGATAAACAGGATATTACAGGTATAACATGGGAACCATGGCATTATCGTTATGTTGGCGTAGAAGTAGCGCAAACTATTATGCAAAATGGATGGTGTCTTGAAGAATATCATTATTATAATAATCTGTAAAAAATAATAAAAAAGGAAGCCTAAAGGGAGAAGATACATAAAAAGTAGCTTCTCCCTTTGTTTATATTATAATAATTTTTAATATGCTTAATTGTCTTATGAGCTCTATTATGTTATAACAACCTCTATTTGCTCTTTTGAAAGGTTAATATAGATATGCCTGATATTTTAAAAGCGAACAGTTTAATAAAAAATAAAATTTATAGTATAAGAAATTGATAAACGAAAATATAAAACGTTAAGATTGCTACAGTAATAAATTACGCTAGACAGCAAAAAAACTCTTGTAAAAAATAGTAATATTTTCAACAAGACGTGTGTTTTAGGGTTGTATCATATAAATCTTATGGCAAAAGCTATATTATCATAAATCAAAAAACATATAAAAATAAAAGTAAAAATATCCAATATAATATTCCAGATTACGTTACCTAAAGAGGAGGGGGCGCCTGCGTGCAACCATATGAAATATGGTTGCCAAATGCAAAATAATTTGCTATATAAATATGATGTGTATTTAAGGGAATATTAGATTCTCTTTATAACTCAGTCTAAATATAAAAAAATTATTTTGCGTAAAGCGCATCAAAGATGCGCTGCGCAGGCGCCCCCTTATAAACGGTACTTTTACGTTGTCTTTTTTTATTTTTGTTTTATTATTTATTTTTAGCCTTGAGTAATTTAAAACTATCTTACCAAAGTAAATTGCCTTATAAGCATTATGGTACTTGATTATGATATTTTTGCTGCCTAAAGATTAAAATGATTATAGTAAGTTTATATTTTTATCTATAGTAAAAATGAAGTTGAAACTTTTTTGTTTTAATTTATTAATCTTTTACTTGAGGCAGTTATATAAAACTGTATTAAGCACAATATTACTAGAGTTTAATAATCATTCACTAAAAATAAATAAAACTGGGGTACCATACGTAAATAAGGTTCCCCAGCTTTAGGATTTTTTATTTAGCCAAATATAAAATTTGATTTAAGCTTCTGTTTTCCAAAGGCCATGTAATGTGCAATATTCATATACGTCTGCTTTGCCAACGCCTGGATGGAAAATAGCTTCTGGTTTATCAGTTGGATCAAGCTGAGCTCTGCCAACTTTATTATCAAATACAACCCAAATATATTTGATATAATGTTCATCGGTCATAGGATGCAAAACACTGCCTACAGTAACTTTTAAAGCATCATCTTCTCTTGAAATAACAGGAACATGTTTTTCTTTAGCTGCATCTACAGTATTAGCTTTTAAAAGCTTCATATCATTACCACAGCAAGTTGGAGTAACATTTCCTTCTAATACTTCTGCCATAGCGCCGCAATGTTCACATAGATAAATCTTAAGTTCTTTCATTTGATTTTCCCCTTTCTATAATTTTGTATACCGAAAAAGTATATACCCTGGTACTTATTTTACCATTGCCTGCCATATATTGCAATATTATTCCATAAATATTATAAAGTATCAGTATGGAGACTCCATAAATATTCATATACAGGACGAACTAAATCAAAATCATGTTTAACCTGTTCAATTATATCCCTATTAAATAATTCTTTACCTAAAGGGCTTTTATGAATAATATATAAATCTTTACTATGATACCATTCAGAAATATCTTCAGGATAATCTGCAACCCGGCGTTTATATTTTTCACCGCTTAATTTAAAACTATTCTGTTTTGCCATAGTATTTACAACTTTATCCTTAAATTCAGCGGGATTTGCATCAATTTTTGCACGCAAAGCATCAAGAGTCTGGCGGGAATTGTGAAAATAACCCATACCATAATCATATCCGTCAGGGCCGAGACCAAACCAATATACAGGACGATCCTGCCATTCATCGCCTGCATATTTGCATGAAGTCCATAAATGGTCGTTATATCTGGCTCCGCCTGTATAATGACGCATATCTTTATATATTCTTGAAACATGTATATTTAATGGGATTTCAGGCATATATTGCCATACATGTCCATTTATTTCTTTTGCAAATAATTCAAACGGTAATTTACAATATTGTTTAAACTGCTCTTTATTTTCCTCAAACCATGGTTTATCATTGCAATTTAGACGTAAACCCATAAAAATATCAATTGTTTGCGGATAAAACCCTTCAAATTGCATTTGCATTTTATAAATTACTCCATTTATCTGTATAATATTACATTTTTAATACTCACTGTATACTGGTTGTTCCCAATCAATAGCCTGGCCGGATTGCAAACTTTTTGCAACATCGATTATACGCTGATTAGAACTGCCTCTAAAAGGCAGTTCCCATGTATGAAGGCTTTCTATATATTCGCCGTCTATTAATAAATCAGTATTTTTTAATAATTCTATCCAGCTTTGGTTATTACTGTTTATTATCTCTTCATATGTATAGCCGGTATAAGTTATAACGCTAAGGCCGATATCCTTTATTTCTTTTGCCAAAATACTTAAAGCTGCCGCCTGTTCAAAAGGTTCGCCGCCGCTTAATGTAACGCCGTCCAATAGAGGATTGCGTTTTATTTTTTTAATTAATTCATCAATAGTGGTAAGATAACCGCCGTCAAATGAATGAGTCTGAGGGTTATGGCAGCCTTTACAATTGTGAGAACAACCCTGTGTAAATAAAACAAACCGATAACCAGGGCCATCTTCGATAGAAGCATCCACCTGGCCGGCCACGCGGATGCTTAAATCTGAAGAATTATTTATATTATCATAAGTATTTGTATCCTGTAATTTTTCATCAGACATTATGTTTAACCCTATCCCTTTCTTCTGCGCGTTTAGCGTCGTTAAACCTGTCAAGGGTACCTACAAGATAACCTGTGATACGGCGGATACGTTCAAATTTTGGACCATCCTGTTCAGTGCGTCCGCATTTCGGGCATGTATCGCCTATAATGCCTGTATAACCGCATACAGAGTCTCTGTCAACCGGATGGTTTATTGAACCATAACCAATACCTGCATCATGCATAGCACGGATAATTTTTTCAAATACTTCAAGGTTTTTAGTAGGATCGCCGTCCAATTCGACATATGTAATATGTCCGCCGTTAGTTAATGCATGATATGGCGCTTCAAGATTAATTTTATCAATAGCTGAGATATCATAATAAACCGGGATATGGAAGGAATTTGTATAATACTCCCTATCTGTAACCCCTGGGATTATACCAAATAATTTTTTATCCATTCTAATAAACCGACCGGATAAACCTTCAGCCGGAGTTGCGATAAGAGAAAAATTCATACCCGTTTTCTGGGATTCTTTATCCATACGGTCACGCATATGTCTTACAATATCAAGACCTAAATTTTGAGCGGCTTCCGATTGTCCATGATGCTGACCTGTAAGAGCGACAAGCGTTTCAGCTAAACCGAGAAAGCCGACGGTAAGAGTACCATGCTTTAATACTTCGCGGACTTCGTCATCAGGACCTAATTTTTCGGAATCTATCCAAATGCCTTCGCCCATAAGGAATGGATAATTACGAACCTTTTTCTTTGCCTGGATTTCAAAACGTTCTTTAAGCTGGTCGATACAAAGGTCAATTTTACGGTCCAATTCATCAAAGAACCAGTCTATATCACCTTTAGCACGGATAGCGATTCTAGGAAGATTAATGGATGTAAAGGAAAGATTGCCTCTGCCAGGAGCTATTTCACGGGATGGATCATATACATTGCCCATAACACGAGTACGGCAGCCCATATATGCAATTTCTGTTTCAGGTTTGCCTTCTTTATAATATTGAAGGTTAAACGGTGCGTCTAAAAAGCTGAAATTAGGGAATAAACGCTTTGCGCTTACACGTATTGCCAATTTATATAAATCATAGTTAGGATCGCCTGGATTATAATTAACTCCTTCTTTAACACGGAATATGTGTATAGGGAAAATAGGAGTTTCACCATGGCCAAGGCCGGCTTCATGAGCTAATAATACGTTTTTGATTATCATACGGCCTTCAGGAGAAGTATCCATTCCGTAGTTAATGGAGCTGAAAGGAGTTTGTGCGCCGGCTCTGGAATGCATAGTATTAAGATTATGGATTAAAGCTTCCATAGACTGGTATGTTGCACGATTGGTTTCTTTTATAGATTTTTCTACAGCTAAAGCCTGGCATTTTTCTATTAAATCTTGATCTATACCTTTTTCCATAAGGATTTGGGATTCAGCTTTGCGGTAATCTTCATTATCTGCGATACGAAGGGTATAACCTTCATCCAAAAGCTTTTTCTGAATCTCTTTAGCCTCGTCATCACTGATTACTATTTCGCCTTTGAATTCCAAAGCTTTTTGCATATTCTGCCTGTATATTCTCCAGAAGGTTTTCTTTACGCCGTCAGCAAGGCCATAATCAAAATTAACGATAGATTGTCCGCCATGCTGGTCGTTTTGATTGGACTGAATAGCAATACAAGCTAACGCGGAATAGCTGGAAATATCATTAGGTTCGCGCAATACGCCATGACCGGTAGAAAATCCGCCGGAAAAAAGTTTTATTAAATCTATTTGACAGCAGGTTGTTGTCATAGTAAGAAAATCAAGGTCATGAATATGAATATCGCCGTCAACATGTGCCTTTGCGTGTTCAGGTTTTAATATATAATTAATAAAAAATTCCTTAGCGCCTTCTGAACCATATTTTAACATAGTTCCCATAGCGGTATCAGAATTAACGTTAGCATTATCGCGTTTCATATCGCTTTGTTCGGAATCTTTAAAGGTGATTTCTTCATAAAGCTGCATGATACGGGTTTTAGAATCACGCGCACGGGTACGTTCAGCTCTATACAATATATAGTTTTTTGCACAGCGTACATGTCCGTTTTTTATAAGAGTAGCTTCTACAGTATCTTGTACCTCTTCAACAGTTGGCAAAGTAATTCCGCGGTCCATAAGATCAGATTCAACCATAGCCGCTAAAGCATTACAATATGATTGGCTTTTGCTTTGTCCGCTTGCATCAAAGGCTTTTTCTATTGCATTTGATATTCTGATTGTATCAAATTTTACTTTTCTTCCATCTCTTTTTATAATTTCGCTGATCATTATCCAAATTCCATTCCTTTCAAAAATATCATATAATTAGTAAAAAACGATATATTTTATATTTGAATTTTATATTATGTAAAACTATATATTGTATATAAAATGCGAATGCAGTAATTATTATAGCCCATATATTGATACAAGTCAATCGAAAAGCTGCGATATTTATTTTTTGTATATGGAAAAAATATACTTGTTTTTTTAGAAAATTTTATCGAAAAAATAGAAAAATAAAAACGCCCCGTGAAAAATTTTCAGGGACGTGATGAAAATATACAAATTATGTACATTTATGTGTCATATACAATTGTTTCAGGCGGCTCTAATAATATTTCAGGATGCGCCATAATACGCTGGAATAATTTAAATGTAGATCCATAATAAAATCCATCGCATATGCGTTCATCTACAACTACTCTTACATTGATAAAACGTTTTTCTTTTACCATGCCATCTGGAGCAATTACTAAACGACGTTCTTTTCTGCCCATACTTATAAAAACAGATGTAGTACCAAATTCATATAAATGGTGATATATAGAGCTGATGCCGATTGAACCGACATCTGTAAGAAATGCGCTTGCATGAAACGGACTGACTTCATTTAATGATTTAGGCATCCAGCCGATTTTATCAAGATTACGCATAAAAAATACTATAAAATGATTAACCCAGCTTGGCAAATGCAAAACTGCTTTGACAAAATTATCAGTACCATTTGTACCGTCAGTTTTTGCCGATTCAATATAGGAAGCGTTTACTTTTTCAGCAACATCGAGAAGAGTATCAGAAGGCTCAAAGCGAGGTTTAATAGTAGTTTCTTCGCCAGAATCACTCATACTGCGCTTGATTGCAATCGATAAATTAATATGATTTCTAGCATAAATCTTGCTGCCGGCTACAAATCTGTTTATCCTTGGCCTTTGCGATATGGTTCGTATTATAGCAGCCATAAATACATGATAAGTTTTTATATTTTTCAGGCCGTCTTTACGAAGTTTTTGCAAAAGTTTTTCAATTGGTTCAAGATCTATTCTTTCATCAAAATAACATTGGCTGTCTAATCTCGTACGCATAATGTGAGGTATTAACGTGAAGAATAGATCATTCTTTCCAGTTCGGATGCGCCATCCATCATATCTGTCGCCAAATCTGCGCTTGCGTTGCTGCATATTTCCGGCGCCCTCCTTTTTTATTATAATAAAAAATTTATTATGTCAATTACTTACAATTTAAAAAATATTGTTATAATAAATATATAAGAGATCTAGAAAAATTATTCTATAATCTAATTATATATAAAAAGATTCCATATAACAAGGGGATAAAAGGAAAATTTTACCTTGTTATATGAAATCGACTCTACTCAGACCTCTTAAAATTTAAATTTAAGAGGCGGATTATATTTAGATATAGATATACAAATTGAATATAAAAAACTAATTATTTAGTAAAGATTTAAAATTTAATAATAAACATAAAATATTAAAGTTCAGAGTGCTTATTATTTTGTTCTTCACTTTCATTTTTTATCATCTGCATAAACTCATCTCTTTTTTCCTGGCTGATGAGCCTAAAATACATAATAAGGTTCTTTTCCTGAGGATTAAGATTCATAAAATCTGTATCACATGGAATATAAAATGCTCTTGTATGATATTCAGCATCAGGTGAAGCAACTCTTGCCCTACTATTATCGCCTACAAGCAAATAGTCAAGGGTTACAGAATATATTTTTGCGATTTTTACTATTGCGTTTAGATCTGGATGAGTTTTACCTGTTTCATAATAGGTATAAGTAGAACGCTCTATATTTAATGCGTCCGCAACCTGTTTTTGAGTAAACCCATGTAAATTCCTAAGATAACGCAGCCTTTCTTTTAACATAATTTTTTTCCAGTCCTTCCAAAAACTGCTAATTTTTATTTTCTGAATATAAATCCAATGTGATAATATTATCAAATACTTTATAACTATATTCTATTTTTTTGAATTTGTCATCACATGTGTTAGTATTTTACTTAGATGTGACAAATTTCTTCAATAAAAAGATAATTGATCACAAAAATTATTTGAAAATTATAAATATTATATGAAAAAAATAGATGAATATAATTAATATTCTAAATGACATTATTTACTAAGACACAATATTTTAACATAATGCTCGTGCGAAAAATGTAGTAATTATGTGTATTAAGGGATGAATGTAAAAATTTTACAGCATAACATACAAACGATCAAAAAATTATATAGTATTATTGATTAAAATTAAAACATATGTTTTTGATAGCATTTGATAACTATTATAAAAAATAGAATAATAAAGATTGACAAAAATTGCAAGTGGTGTTATAATAGCCAAAAATAAAGCGGGATTATTTTGTCCTCACCTCAGGGCTTATTTATTGCTTGGAGTGTTAATAATGTAATTTTCATTATATAGTGATATTAAAATAGCACTATATTGTTAATTGATTATTATGCGGGACAGAATATTTTCTGAATCCGCATTTTTTTATTTTCTATATTTTTTAAGTTATTGTGTATTTGGAGGTGTTTTCCCATTAGCAGCAAGGAACTTCAGATTAACGAGGAAATCAAAGATAGGGAAGTCCGTGTAATAGGTCCGGATGGAGCCCAGCTTGGTATTATGTCCTCACATGACGCGGTTGAGATAGCAATTGAAAAAAATCTTGATCTTGTAAAAATAGCGCCGGCGGCTACACCGCCTGTGTGTCGTATCATGGATTACGGGAAATATCGTTTTGAACAAGCAAAACGAGAAAAAGAAGCGAAGAAAAATCAACGTATAGTTGAAATAAAGGAAATACGTTTATCTCTTGGCATTGATACGCATGATTTTGAAACAAAAGCAAATCATGCGCAGAGATTCCTAAAAGAAGGGAATAAAGTAAAAGTTTCCATTCGTTTCCGCGGCCGTGAAATGGGCCATCCCGAAATCGGTCTGGAGATAATGAATAAATTTGCCGAGGCGTGCTCCGAAACTGGTTCGGTTGAAAAACCGCCTAAATTGGAGGGACGCAATATGCTTATGTTCCTTGCGTCCAAATCTACAAAATAAATTTTTTAATTTTATTTAGCTATATTTTGTTTTAGGAGGAACTTTTATTATGCCCAAAATTAAAACACATAGCGGCGCTAAAAAACGTTTTAAATTATCTAAAAACGGTAAGGTAATCCGCGGTCATGCTTTTAAATCCCATATTCTTAATAAAAAATCAACTAAACGTAAAAGAAATCTTAGAAAAACCGTTGTTGCCGACGTTACTAATACAGCAAATATCAAACGTTTAATCCCTTATAAATAATAGGTAAAATAAACTATAAAAAATAGGTTTATATTTTATCCGGATTTATTTGATATTCAATAGTAATCATGGCGTAACATTAAAAATATTGAAGTTTAACACATAGTTTTAGTTTAACGGAGGTAACAATATGGCTCGTGTTAAGGGTGCTTTAATGACCCGTAAAAGAAGAAATAAAGTATTAAAATTTGCAAAAGGTTATTGGGGTTCAAAATCTAAACATTTCAAAATGGCTAAACAAGCTGTTATGAAATCCGGTCAGTATGCATATATCGGCCGCAAACAGAAAAAACGTGATTTCCGCCGTTTATGGATCACTCGTATTTCTGCTGGTTGCCGTGCTAATGGTATAAATTATTCTACATTTATGAATGGATTAAAGAAAGCTAACATAAATCTTAATCGTAAAATGCTTTCTGAGTTGGCTATTGCTGACCCAGCAGGTTTTACAGCTATTGTTGAAAAAGCAAAAGCTGCTTTAAAATAATATGGATTGCATTTATAATGACGCTCAGGATTATAAACTTGGGCGTCATTTTTATTAATCAGCTTGAACAAAATATATACGTTGCAGTTTAGTTTGATATATTAGAAAATTTCAGCTTGTATTAATTAAATTCATAAATTATATAGCAAAAATAATTTTAATAAAAGCCGGATGATTACATAGAATAAAATCCGCTGAAAAACAACAGAGAGACAGGCGAAGTAGTCATAACGGCAATTTATAAAATAAAAATTTAAGTTTTCATATAATATCAGAATTGAGAAAAGTTATATAATCCACCGGTTCAAGCGCTTTGCATGCATTATGATGCTTATAGGCTTTTATAGGGCTGTGAATTTGCTTGAAGGTTTCCACTCTTAGAGATTTTTTATGAGGATATTTAATATGATTTTACAATATGAAAATATAACGTCAAAATCTAATAATACAATAAAAGATGCGGCAAAATTAGTTAACAGCGCAAAATACCGCAAACAAACCGGAAAATTTATTATAGAAGGATTAAGGTTATGTGAAGATGCTTATTTAAGCGGCATAAAAATTGATAAAGTCTTCGTTACGAACAATTTACTGCAAAAACATACTTTAATTATAAAACAATTGGAAGAAAAATCCAATAGCTTATACATGATTAATACAGAAATTGCATCAAAATTATGTGATACTGAACATCCGCAAGGTATATTTTGTGTATGCGATATGCTTGACAAATATAAAGCGTTGGTTAAAATAGAGAATACGGGCAAATTTTTGATTTTGGAAAATATTTCCGATCCATCAAATATAGGAGCTATTGCACGTACAGCAGAAGCTTTAGGTATTAATGGCATATTAATATCAGAAGGGTGTTGCGATATATATAATCCAAAGGCGCTCAGAGCGTCTATGGGCTCATTATTTCGGATACCTGTAAAGATATGCCCGGATATTATTAAAGAAGTTATAGAATTAAATAAACAAGGTATGATGACATTGGCTGCAGTACCGTCGGATAAAGCTGAGTTAATAACAAATCTTGATTTAAAACGCGGATGCGTTGTCGCGATAGGCAATGAAGGCAACGGACTGACTGAAAAAATGAAACAGGCATGTCAAAAATATGTTACAATACCTATGCGCGGCAGGGCCGAATCATTAAATGCTGCTATGGCGGCTGGTATAATAATGTGGGAAATGATGAGATAAACAAAAAAACAGTCTTATATTTAAATATAGTAATGGTATGAATTTTAGCATTTGCGGCTATAAAAGTTTAAAGGAGATGTAGTAATATGATAGATCCGAATTTATGTTGTTGGATATGGCTGCAAACTGCATTATACCAGGGCAGTGAGAAAATACCGCTTATACATGAGAGATATAAAAGCGCGGAACAATTTTATAATTTAGGTTTTGACGGATGGAGAAAAAGCGGAATATTTTCGCCAAAGGAATTAAGCAGGTTAAGGGATATTTCTCCTAAAGCAGCTTATGAAATTATTGATGTATCAAGTCGTTTAGGTTATGATATATTAACTCCGGATATGGAAGAATATCCAAAACGATTATTAAATATACCAGATTATCCCGCTGCATTATATGTGTGGGGAAGGCTTGAGAATATAGATGATATGGTGGCAATTGCAGTAGTTGGAACAAGGACATCTACACCATATGGTGAAAAGATAGCGGCAACTTTATGTTATTCTTTAGCAAAAGCAGGAGTAATAATAGTAAGCGGCGGGGCTAATGGTATTGATTCATGTGCGACTAACGGCGCTTTATATGCGAATGGGAAATCAATAATAGTATTAGGCTGCGGTATTAATACAAATTATTTATCGCATAATGCTGATATGAGAAAAGCATGTGCAGAAAACGGCGCGGTTATATCGGAATATCCGCCGGGAACACCTGCATATGGCAGAAACTTTCCTGTTAGAAATAGGATTATGTCAGGTATTAGCCTTGGTACTGTAGTAATTGAAGCTCCAATGAAAAGCGGAGCGCTTATTACAGCAAAGGCTGCTGCAAATCAAGGCAGAGATGTATTTGCTGTACCAGGAAGCGTATTAAGTGAATATTCTAAGGGATGCAACCGGCTGATTAATGATGGAGCTAAAGCAGTTAACAGCCCAATTGATATTTTAGAGGAATATATTGGCCAATATCCTCACAGAATTACTATTGATTATGATAATGTTAAAAAAAGTATAATTCCACAGGATGAGAATATAGATAATGATAAAAGATTGAAAAATTATTTTATTAATAAACCAGTGCATATGGCAAAGGCAGCACAGCCTGAACCTGAGATAAAAACTAAAACAATGAAGGATGATATTGATCAACACTTATCTGAGGATGAAAAAATAATATATTCTTTATTAAATAAAAAACCTGTGCATATTGATTATTTATCAGAAAAATCCGGCCTTGCCCCGTCCAGGGTATCGGCCGCTATAACCGGGCTTGAAATAAAAAGTATGATAAAACAGCATCCAGGCAGGCATTTTAGTTTATAAATTTTGTAATAATACTCTAAAAAAATAAAAAGAAAATAACCGTATTAAAGACAAAGATACCGTTTAAGGAAAGAGGGGGGACGCCTGCGAAGCGCATCTTTTTAGATGCGCTGGGGATGCAAAATAATAGCTGATAAGGTGCAAGGTAAAATACACACCACCAATATCGTCTTATAAATAGTACACTAATAGCTGCAATTATTTTGCATAAAACAACCATATTTTATATGGTTGTGCGCAGGCGTCCCCCTGTTAGCTTCCTGTAATCGGCAGTTTTACTATAGACATAAAAGCAAAATTATTTAGCTTATTATGTATATTAGTGGTAAATATTAATTTTTAGGATGTATAATTTTATTAATATAGTTTTATAAATACAATATTTTAAATTACATATTAATATATATTTTTAATATATTTTAATTTATATAAAATTTTTTATAAGTACATGGAGGTATTCTGTGTCAAATTTAGTAATAGTGGAATCACCATCAAAAGCAAAAACAATTAAAAAATATTTAGGTTCAAAATATGACGTTGTTGCATCAATGGGCCATGTAAGGGATTTGCCTAAAAGTAAAATGGGCGTTGATATTGAAAATGGATTTAAACCTCAATATACAGAAATAAAAGATAAAGATGAAATTATAGAAAATTTAAAAAAAGAAGCGGAAAAAAGCGATTATGTTTATTTAGCAACCGACCCGGACCGTGAAGGTGAAGCTATATCATGGCATTTAGCATATTTATTAGGATTAGACCCAAATCAGGCTAATAGGGTTACATTTAATGAAATTACCCGTACAGGTATACAAAACGGTATGGAACATCCAAGAAAAATAGATATAGATTTAGTGGATGCTCAGCAGGCAAGGCGTATACTTGACCGTATTGTAGGCTATAAAATAAGCCCGTTTTTATGGCGTAAAGTACGAAGGGGATTATCAGCAGGAAGAGTACAGTCTGTTGCAGTACGTATGGTGGTTGACAGGGAAAATGAGATAAAAGCCTTTAAACCTCAGGAATATTGGACAATAGACGCTAAATTGCAGGCAAAGGGCAGAACAAGGCCGTTTGACGCATCGCTTTATGGTGATGAAAAAGGCAAAATAAAAATAAAGAATAAAGAACAGGCAGACGGTATCTTAGCTGAACTTAAAGATGAAGATTTTATAGTTAATAAGATAAAAAAAGGCGTGCGCCGCCGTTCTCCAGCGCCTCCATTTATCACGTCAACATTACAGCAGGAGGCTTCCCGCAAATTAAATTTCCAATCCCAAAGAACTATGCGCGCAGCTCAGAACCTATATGAAGGCGTTGAAGTGGGCGATATGGGCGCAGTCGGTCTTATAACATATATGAGAACCGATTCTTTAAGAATATCAGATGAAGCTAGAGAAGCCGGTAATAAGCTTATAGTCGACCGTTATGGAAAAGATTATTTGCCGGATAAGCCCAGAGTATATAAATCAAGATCTGGCGCTCAGGATGCTCATGAAGCAATCCGTCCGACTATGCCTAATCTTACTCCGGAAGAAGTTAAAAGCTCGCTTACTTCCGACCAATACAGGGTCTATAAGCTTATATGGGAACGTTTTATCGCAAGTTTAATGGCAAATGCAGTTTATGATACCATACAAGCGGATATAAAGGCTGGAAAATATATTTTCAGAGCGTCCGGGCATACGGTAAGATTCGCTGGTTTTACCGTCTTATATGAAGAATCAACCGATGATAATACTGAAGAAGGCAGTAAGAAGCTTCCTAAATTTGAAGAAGGAGATAAACTGGGAGTAGTTGAATTAAAGGGTAATCAGCATTTTACTCAGCCGCCTCCAAGATATACAGAAGCTTCTTTAATAAAAGCGTTTGAAGAAACTGGTATAGGCAGGCCGAGTACCTATTCTTCTACTATATCTACTATAGTCGCAAGGGATTATATTGAAAGAGAAAGTAAAACATTAAAACCTACTATATTGGGTGAAGTAACAACAGAGCTTATGAAGGAATGTTTTCCTGATATAGTTGATGTAGAATTTACTGCGAAAATGGAACAAAAGCTTGATAATATAGAAGCGGGGAAAACTGATTGGGTGGAGACTCTTGATGATTTCTATGGAGATTTCAGCAAGACATTAAACGGAGCTGAAGAAAAAATGGAAGGAAAAAGAGTAAAAATCCCAGTGGAAGAAACTGATATTGACTGCGAATTATGCGGTAAAAAAATGGTTATAAAAACAGGCCGGTTTGGTAAATTCTTAGCCTGTTCAGGTTATCCGGAATGCAAGAATACAAAAAAGATAGTAAAAGAAACAGGAGCTTTCTGTCCAAAATGCGGCGGAAAGGTACTAAGTAAAAAATCTAAAAAAGGAGCCGTGTATTTCGGCTGTGAACATAATCCAACCTGTGATTTTATGACGTGGGATATCCCAACTGCTGATAAATGTCCAAAATGCGGCAAGAGTTTATTCCGCAAAAAAGGACGCGGATATAAGGTTTATTGCAGCAACAATGAATGTGATTATGAAAAGGCCGGAAAGTAAATGGAAAATATAAAAAGAGAAGGAAAATTAACAATAATCGGAGCTGGTCTTGCCGGCTGCGAAGCGGCATGGCACGCCGCAAATCATGGGATAAAAGTAACGTTATGCGAGATGAAACCACAAAAATATACCCCGGCTCATAGGTCGGGTAATTTTGCTGAACTTATATGTTCAAACTCGCTAAAAGCAGAACGCATAGAAAGCGCCGGCGGCTTATTAAAAGCTGAAATGAAAATATTAGGATCAATATGCGTAGACGCGGCATATGAATGCCGTGTACCGGCTGGCGGCGCTTTAGCTGTTGATAGGTATAGTTTTTCAAAAACAATAACTGATAAAATAAAAGCACATACTAATATTACGGTACAAACAGGGGAAATTACCGAAATACCGGATGGAATATGCATAATAGCATCAGGGCCTTTAACATCTGAAAAGCTTTCTGAGAGCATAGCAAAGTTGACAAAAGCCGATTATCTTAATTTTTATGATGCTGCAGCTCCAATTGTTACTTTTGACAGCATTGATATGAATAAAGCCTTTTTTGGCAGCAGGTATGACAGGGGCGGTGATGATGATTATATCAACTGTCCGATGGATAAAGAACAATATGAAGCGTTTTATAATGAGCTTATTAATGCCGAGAGGGCTAAACTGCATGACGTAGATCAGGTATATGAAGGCTGTATGCCGGTTGAAATAATGGCTAAAAGAGGGGCGGATACATTGCGGTTCGGCCCGTTAAAACCAGTAGGTCTAAAAGATCCTAATACAGGACATAGGCCATGGGCGGTAGTACAGCTAAGGCGGGAAAATTCTACAGGCAGTATGTATAATATCGTAGGATTTCAGACCAACCTAAAATTTGGCGAACAGAAAAGGGTGTTTTCTATGATACCGGCACTAAAAGACGCTGAATTTGTACGGTATGGGGTTATGCATCGCAATACTTTTCTTGATTCTCCAAGATTGCTTAATAAAGATTTATCATTAAAAAATGATGACAGGATATATTTTGCCGGGCAGATAACTGGAGTTGAAGGTTATATGGAATCGGCAGCTTGTGGAATAATAGCAGGAATTAACGCTGTGAGGCGTATAAATGGTAAACCGGCTATTAAATTGCCTGAGACAACTATGATAGGTTCGTTATTAAAATATATAACAGATGAAAGCGTTACTGATTTTCAGCCTATGGGAGCTAATTTCGGTATAATGCCGCAGCTAACTGAACGGATAAAAGATAAAAAACAGCGCTATGGTAAATTAGCGGATAAAGCTCTCAAAGCTTATGAGAATATTAATTTAGATTAAATAATTAATAAATGATATTATATACATACATAAAAATTTAATAATAAAAGTGTTATTATTAATATAATCATATTTTTTGGATAAAAAACGGGTGGTTTAATTTAAGCTGAAAATTAAGGAGCTGAAAATAAGTGACTATTATATGCGATGCTTTCGGCGGAGATAATGCGCCTTTGGAAATATTAAAAGGATGTGCTCAGGCTGTAAACGAACTGGATGTAGATATTATATTAACAGGTGATAAAAAAATAATACAAAAAGTTGCACAGGAAAATAATATTTCGCTTAATAGGATGACAATAGAGCATACTGAGGATACGATATCAATGTGTGATGATCCCGGTGAAATATTAAAATCAAAAAATGGATGCTCTATGGCAGTAGGTTTAAAGCTGTTAAGTGAAGGAAAGGGCGATGCTTTTGTATCAGCCGGTTCTACAGGAGCGTTATTAATAGGTTCAACGTTTATAGTAAAACGTATTAAAGGGATAAAAAGATGTGCATTAGCGCCTATTATGCCTAATAATGAAGGCATGCATATGCTTATAGATTCTGGAGCTAATGTTGAATGCAGGGCAGAAATGCTTCAACAGTTTGGTATAATGGGTTCTATATTTATGGATAAGGTTATGAATGTAAAAAATCCGCGCGTCGGTTTATTAAACGTAGGAACTGAGGATACAAAAGGCGGGCCTATGCAAAAAGAAGCTTTTGCATTATTAAAAAATAGCGGTATAAATTTTATAGGCAATGTTGAAGCGCGCGATATACCATATGGCGGAGTGGATGTATTGGTAGCCGATGGTTTTACTGGCAATGTATTTTTAAAGCTGTATGAAGGTATGGCGGGCGCTATGTTGATAAATTTAAAAGAAATAATGCTTAAAAATACAGTATCAAAATTAGCGGCTATGATGTTAAAACCGGGCCTTCGTGATTTTAAACGAAAAATGTCTACTGAACAATACGGCGGCGCGCCTGTAATGGGGGTTGCAAAGCCGGTATTTAAAGCTCATGGCAATAGTAATGCTACTGCATTTAAAAATGCTATACTTCGTGCAAAAGAATTTGCTTCAGAAAATGCGGTAGGTATAATTTCGCAGGCAATAGGCAATATAAAATAAGATAATGTTGAAAATTGTCGATAAAATTTTATTGACATAGGAATATTGCGTCATTATCATAATAATTATATAGTAAATCATTTATAATTTCCGGCAGACACAATATAAAAAACATATTTGGGAGAGTGTGTTTGATGGTACTAAACAAGGTAGCGGATATATTAGCAGATTTATTTGGAGTAGAAGCTAAAGATATTGAATTAACCGATTCATTGGAAGATATCGGTGCGGATATCCTTGGAATGGTTGATTTTTCTTTAGCGCTTGAAAGTGAATTTGATTTGGAAATACCGGATGACGATTATGAAAAATGGGAAACTGTTGATGATGTAGTAAATTATATAGAAGAAAAAATATAATATTTTAAGTTTAGGTTTAAAATTAAGGGAGCTGTAATAAAAATTGAAACTGCTGGAAAAAGCAATCGGTTATGAATTTAAAAATATCGCTTTATTAAAAACAGCGGTAACTCATTCATCATATGCTAATGAAGCAAAACGGCATGTGCAATATAACGAGCGCCTGGAATTTTTAGGCGATTCGGTATTAAGCCTTATTGTGTCGGATTATTTGTTCCGTCATGATGCAAATTTGGCAGAAGGTGAACTTACTAAAATAAGAGCTTCGCTTGTATGTGAAAAATCATTAAGTGAATTTGCTGCAAAAATAAATTTAGGCGATTTTCTTATATTAGGAAAAGGTGAACATCAGACAGGCGGCAATAAACGTCCGTCTATATTAGCTGATGCATTTGAAGCGGTTATTGCAGCTATATATTTAGACGGCGGTATGGAAAACGCTAAAAAATTTGTATTGCGTTTTGTTGAACCAGCTCTTGCAAGCCATAAACCTAAAGCTTTCCGTGATTATAAAACCGAGCTTCAGGAAATAGTGCAGCAAAATCCAGAAGAAAAGCTTGATTATGTTTTAGTAAATGAAAGCGGGCCGGATCATAATAAACATTTTACTGTGGAAGTGCATCTTAATAGTAATATTATAGGCAGAGGAAGCGGTAAAACTAAAAAAGAAGCTGAACAGCAATCAGCAAGGGAAGCTCTTGAACTTATGGGCTGGTCTTAATATGAAACACGCTAATATTTCTATATTTGTACCACATGCGGGATGTCCGCACCAATGTTCCTTTTGTAATCAAAAGGAGATATCGGGAACGCAAAGCCAGCCAACACCTGAATTTGTAATAGAAACTATAAAGTCAGCTCTTAATAATTCATCTCTTTCATTAGCTGACAGTGAGATTGCTTTTTTTGGCGGTAGTTTTACAGCTATAGAACGAGAATATATGATATCGCTTTTAAAGGCGGCATATCCATTTACAGGAAAGGATGGCTTTAAAGGGATACGCGTATCAACAAGGCCGGATGCTATTGATGATGAAATTATAAGTATATTAAAGCAATATAATGTTACCGCAGTGGAATTAGGCGCGCAAAGTATGGATGATAATGTTTTGCGGCTTAATATGCGCGGGCATACGTCGGCTGATGTTGATAAGGCGTCAAAATTAATAAAAAGCGCTGGAATCTCGTTAGGTTTACAAATGATGACAGGGCTTTATGGAGATACATATGAAGGCGCTGTATATACAGCAAAACGTATTATAGAATTAAAACCGGATACAGTAAGGATTTATCCAACAGTGATTATGGAAAATACTTTGTTGGGTGATTTATGGAAAAAGGGCGAATATAAAACTTTAACCTTTGAAGATACTATAAAATTATGCGCTTTATTGCTTGATATGTTTGAACAGGAAGGGATAAAGGTTATAAGGTTAGGTTTGCATGCCTCAGAAAGCCTTGAAAGCGCTATGTTAGCGGGAGCATATCATCCGGCGCTACGCGAATTATGCGAAGGCGAACGATATTTTAACAGGGTTGTTGAAATATTAAAAGAGCGCAGGATACATTATGGGGATATAATTATAAAAGTAAATAATAAAAATATCTCTAAGATGATAGGCCAAGCAAAAAGAAATATAAAACGGTTAAATGAATTAGGATATAACTGTAGGGTAAAGGTAGATAATACCATAACCGGCAGTGAAATATATATAGAATGTTAAGGATAATAAATTTTATCTTTTGAAAGGGTTTAATATTATTTGAAACTAAAATCACTTGAATTACAGGGCTTTAAATCATTTCCTGATAAAACCAGGCTCGATTTCGGCGAGGGTATCACCGCCGTAGTCGGGCCTAATGGCAGTGGTAAAAGTAATATAAGCGATGCTATGAGATGGGTTTTAGGCGAACAATCGACTAAATCATTGCGCGGCTCTAAAATGGAGGATGTTATTTTTGTAGGCGCATCCTCACGGCGTGCACAAGGCTATGCTGAAGTATCGCTGACATTGGATAATACAGACAGGGCTGTAAATTTTGATTCGGATGAAATATGCGTTACACGAAGGTATTATAGATCAGGAGAAAGCGAATACAGGATTAATAAAGCTGTAGTACGGCTTCGCGATATACATGAAATGTTTATGGATACCGGTCTTGGCAGGGATGGCTATTCTATAATAAGCCAGGGTAAAATAGCCGATATAGTAGCTTCAAAATCAAATGACAGGCGCGAAATTTTTGAAGAAGCCGCGGGTATATCCAAATACAGGTACAGAAAAACTGATGCGGAAAAACGTCTCAGCGATGCACAGGAAAATATGTTAAGGCTTAAAGATATATTAAAAGAATTGGAATCGCAGGTAGAGCCGCTAAAAATACAATCGGAAAAAGCTAAGCAATTTTTAGTATTAGCTGAGGAAAAACGTGAAATAGAAATAGGATTATGGCTTAATATCATTGAATCTTCCCGCGTAGCCTTAAGGGAACAGGAAAAACGTTTGATGATAGTACAAAATCAGCATAAAGATGCGGAAAACGAGCTGAATGATATTGAAACTCAAATGGAAAATATAAGGCAGTCCATTCAGCATATCACTGCCGGAATTGACGATTTAAGAAGAAAACAATCTTTATGCGAAGAACAATCGGCTGATATTAAAGGTAAAGCGGATGTTTTGGAAAATACTATTTATCATAACGAACAATCTATAATAAGACTGAAAAAAGATATAGATGAGGCTTTACAATCGGGCGGGCAGACTAATGAACAGATTGAATTAAAGCAAAAGGAACTTATCCAGCTTAATAATAAATATAAATCTGCTGAGGATAGATTAAAATTAGTAAATGAAGAAATTGAGAACATAAAATCAGGCAGCCAAGGACAAATAAAAGAACATGACAGGTTAAGTATTGCCTTAATGGAAGAAAATGATAAACTCAGCCAGCTTAGTATGAATAAAGCTGCAGCTGTGTCTTCGGCTGATGAAATTGATAAACGTATACAGTCTATTATTAATGATAAAGAACAGTTTAATGAAAATCTGTTAAAGCTGCAAAATGAATATAAGAATATGCAGGATGAACTTAGTGACAGCAAGGAACGTATTAATGATAAAGAAAACTGGGTAAAGGGCTATGAAATGAAGCTTTTATCCAGACAGGACAAGCTAAATGACGCTAAAAAATTATCAGATAAGTTAAATCTTGATATAAACGACCATACCAGAAGGATTGCTATGCTCGAGCAGCTTGACCGGGATATGGAAGGCTTTGCAAGAAGCGTTAAGCTTATTATGAAACAGTCTGGATACGGCGTATTGGCAGGAATACACGGTCCGGTATCAAAGCTTATTAAGACAGATGGTAAATATGCTTTGGCAATTGAAACGGCTATGGGCGCGTCTATGCAACATATTGTAGTTTCCAGTGAAAATGATGCTAAAGCTGCTATAAATTTTCTTAAAAAACAGGAAGGCGGCAGAGCTACATTTTTACCTATGACATCTATAAAGGGTAATATTTTAAATGAATCCGGATTGGATGATTGTTGGGGATTTATAGGCCTTGCAGTAGATCTTGTTAATTATGATAAACAATATGAAAATATATTCAGAAGCTTATTAGGACGTATAGTCATAGCAGAAGATTTGGACAGCGCTGTAGTGATAGCTAAAAAATATAGTTACCGGTTCAGAATAGTAACTTTAGACGGACAGGTAGTTAATGCCGGCGGTTCTATGACAGGCGGTTCAAGCTCAAAAAATACCGGCATATTAAGCCGTACAGCACAGATAGAAAAACTCAGGACAGAACTTAATAAATTAAAGGAAAAATATGAACTTGCACTAAATGAACAAAGACGCTTGCAAAATGAATATAACGAAGTAAACGGTAAGTTATCGGGCGCTAAAGGCGAGCTTAATACCGAACAGGAAGATAAGCTTAGAATTGAACTTGAGTTAAAATCCATTGCAAACCAGATGGACAGCCTTAAGTCATATATTGCGTCTTCAGAAAATACTATTGGTGATTTATCATCAAGAAAAGATGAAATAGCGGCAGAAAAAGAGAAAATTAATATACAAATTGTAGAAACAGAGCAAAATATTACCGAATTACATCAAAAAATCCAATTAATAGCCGGAAAACAAGAAGAAATATCAGAAAAAAGCCGGATATTATCAGAAAAAAATTCCGAGATAAAATTGGAAATGGTATCGCTGCAAAAAGATATTGAAGCGTCAGAATCTGTAATAACTCAATTAAAAGAGCTTTATGAAAATTATACCGGACGTCTTAGCGCGTTAAAACAGGAAAAGCTGGATATAGAAAATAATAATATTGAGTTAAAGCAGCAGGCCGATCAATTGAGAGGCCAGGCTGAAGAGTTAAAGATTCAGGCTAAAAATTGTTTGGATAAAATTGAACAATCCGGCCAGGAGAGAGAAACGCTTGAAGCAAAATACCAACAGATGAGATTATTTGAACGGGATAAAACAATAGAACGGGAAAATATCGGACGGGAGCTTGTTAGGATTGAAGAGCGGCGTGCAGCGGTACAAAAAGAATATGATGAAGCGGTAAAAAAGCTATGGGATGAATATGAGCTTACGCGCAGCGAAGCCCAGGCGCAGTCGCAGCCGGCTGAAAATCCGATACAATCTCAAAGAAGATTAAATGAACTTAAAGCGAAAATAAAAGCGTTAGGTTCGGTAAATGTCGGAGCAATAGAGCAATATAAAGAAGTAAGCGAGCGGTATGAATTTATGTCAAAACAGCTTTCAGATGTAGAACAATCATGTGAGAGGCTGCATAAATTAATCGCTGAACTGACCGGGAAAATGAAGGAAATATTTATTGACCGGTTTGGACAAATTAATAAAAACTTTGCTGAGATATTCGCAGAATTATTCGGAGGAGGTTCGGCATCTCTCAGCCTTAGTGATGAAAATGATATATTGAGTTCAGGTATTGATATAAACGTACATCCGCCGGGCAAGATTATTAATAATCTTGATTCTTTATCAGGCGGTGAAAAATCATTTGTATCAATAGCGCTATATTTTGCCATATTAAAAGTAAATCCATCGCCGTTTTGCGTACTTGATGAAATAGAAGCGGCATTGGATGACGTTAATGTTGACAGGTATGCGGCCTATCTTAAAAAATTATGTTCAAATACACAGTTTATAGTAATAACCCATCGCCATGGTACTATGGAAGCGGCCGATATTTTATATGGAGTTACTATGCAGGAGCAGGGCGTATCAAAGCTGTTAAAGCTTAATTTAAGCGAAGTTAGCCAAAAATTAGGAATTTAAAGTTTTGAGCCATAGTTTGTTCACATTGACAGTAAGATGTTTATTATAGTAAAATATATTAATAACACTCCTTAATATCTTTAATTAATAAAGGAGCGAAATAAGAAGGCGTTTTATATATGCAGTACAAACGGTTTGATAATAATATAATCGCAAGAATTGATAAAGGCGAAGAGATATTAGAGCAACTAAAAAATATTGCAATAAAAGAAGATATAAAATTAGCTAGTATATCAGCTTTAGGTGCAATAGGATGGTTTGAAGCCGGTGTTTATGATACTGATAAAAAGCAATATTATAAAAACAGTTTTGAAGGTACTTTTGAGATAGTATCCCTCACAGGTACTATTAATACAATGGACGGCCAATATTACAGCCATCTTCATATAAGCGCAGGCGGAAAAGATGGAAAAGTATTTGGCGGCCATCTTAATAAAGCTATTGTCAGCGCAACCTGTGAAATGGTTATTAATATAATAAACGGTAGGGTTGACAGGTTTTATGATGATAAAACAGGGCTTAATCTTTTTAAGTTTGATTAATATTATTTTATATAGGTAAAAATATTTTTTAATATATAAAAAATACAAATAGAAATCCTGAAAAGGGGTGCGGTATGGGATTTTTTAAAAAAATAGCAGAAGGATTAAAAAAAACCAGGGATACTATTGTCGGTTCATTTGACCAGATGGTAAAATCCTTTACAAAAATTGATGAAGAATTTTTTGAGGAACTGGAAGAAATCCTCATCATGGGCGATGTTGGAGCTACAACTTCACAGCATATATGTGAAGAGTTACGCAAAAGAGTAAAAAAAGCAGGTATAACTGATCCTAACGCTATAAGAGATATGCTTGCAGATTTAGTAGCTGAAATGTTATCAGGCAGCGAAGGCTTAAAACTTGATACAAAACCTTCTATTATATTGGTAATAGGAGTAAACGGAGTTGGTAAAACTACGACAATAGGCAAATTAGCTACAAACTTAAAATCCAATGGCAAAAAGGTTATACTTGCCGCAGCTGATACATTCCGTGCAGCCGCTATTGATCAATTGCAGATATGGGCTGACAGAGCAGGAGTAGATATAGTTAAACATGAGGAAGGTTCTGATCCGGCAGCAGTTGTATACGATTCGCTGGAAGCTGCAAAAGCAAGACATGCAGATGTAGTTATATGCGATACAGCGGGCAGGCTTCATAATAAAAAGCACCTTATGGATGAATTATCTAAAATTAACAGGGTTATTAAAAGGGAATGTCCGGATGCTGATTTGGAAGTATTGCTGGTGCTTGATGCTACAACAGGCCAAAACGCAGTCAGCCAGGCAAGAGAATTTAAAAATGCAGCAGATATCACTGGTATTGTATTGACTAAATTGGACGGTACTGCAAAGGGCGGTATAATTATAGCAATACGAGAAGATTTAAACGTATCGGTAAAATACATTGGCGTGGGCGAACAGATCGACGATTTGCAGCCGTTTGACGCACAGGAATTTTCTAAAGCATTGTTTGCTAAAGAAGAATAATATTGTACGCAAGCTCAGGTACGCGGGGAGGGGGGCGCCCGCGGGCGGCTATTTAGCCGCATTATGCAAAGATTCCCCAAAATAGGCATGATTTTTTTATTTTCATATACAAAGGGAATCTTTGCGCAGAGCGCATCTTTGATGCGCTGCGCGGGCGCCCCCCTATTACAGCTGTTTGGTGTATTTTTACGGTTTAGTTTGAATATTGATTGGATAGTATAGCATAATTTGAATAAGGCTGATGTTAATAATAAGGATAATAATATTCAATAATCTTTAAAATATATAGATTGATTTATTGTAATAATTAAATATCATAAAAAGTTTCAGATTATGCTTTTATGCATATAAGAATATATTTAATATAAAACTTGAATTAGTATTGCTTTTAATATGGATTATTAATAAATACATAGATAAATATTAAGGTGTCAGATATAATATAAGAAAAAATATTCAAAACTAAAATATCTGATTTACAAATATTTTAAATGTATATATAAAACAAGGTGAAAATAATGGATGAAAGTTTTAAAATAGTGCTTGCCAGTGGCAATAAGAAAAAATTAAAGGAATTATCACGCATATTAGCGCCTATTGGAATAGAAGTATTAACTCCGGCTCAAGCGGGATTTAATATGGATGGGGTAGAAGAAACCGGTTCAACATTTGCTGACAATGCTCAGATTAAAGCAAGAGCAGCTTTTGAAAGAAGCGGCGGTATGCCATCTTTAGCAGATGATTCCGGGCTTAGCGTCGATTGTTTAAACGGCGCGCCGGGGATATATTCAGCGCGGTATGCAGGTGAAAACGCTACTGATAAAGACAGGTATGAAAAGTTATTAAATGAGATGAAGAATATACCTGAGGATAAAAGGACAGCGCGGTTTACCTGTTCAATCTGTTGTATATTACCTGATAAAGTACTTAAAAGTGAACAAACTTGCGAAGGTAAGATAGGTTTTGCTCCGGCTGGCGAAAATGGCTTTGGTTATGATCCGGTATTTTATCCGGATAAATATAAAACATTGAGTTTTTCTCAGCTTGATGATCAACAAAAGGATGAAATAAGCCATAGGGGAAAGGCTTTAAGGCTCATGGCTAAACTTTTAAAAGAATATTTGAATAATAAATAAAAAGATTAATATAAAAAAGAGGTAAATAAAATATGGATTATAGTTTTGCAAAACGTGTACAGCAATTAAAACCATCGGTAATACGTGAAATATTAAAATTGTCAAGCGATCCTAATGTTATACCTTTTTCTGCTGGTAATCCGGCTCCTGAAGCTTTTCCAAGCGAGCAGGTTGCAGAAATAACAAATGATATATTCGGTAATAATCCTATCGGAGCTTTGCAATATTCTGTTACAGAAGGTTATACTCCGTTAAGAAATCTTCTTAAAGATTATATGAAAAATAAACATAACAGTTTTAAGGAAACTGATGAACTTATTATTACATCAGGTGCGCAGCAGGTTGCAGAGCTTACTACAAAGGCTTTATGTAATGAAGGCGATACAGTAATATGTGAAAGTCCAAGTTTTGTTGGAGTGCTCAACGCTATCCGTTCATTTGGGGTAAATCTTTGCGGTATCCCACTTGATCAAGACGGTATGAATCTTGAAAAATTGGAAAGAGCTCTTAAAGAAGAAAAAAATGTAAAATTTATATACATAATCCCTAATTTCCAGAATCCGTCCGGTATTACTACTTCATGGGAAAAACGTAAAGCAATATATGAACTTGCTAAAAAATACGGCGTTATGATATTAGAAGACAATCCATACGGCGAATTGAGGGTAAGCGGTGAACCTATACCAACAATTAAATCAATTGATGAGGATGAAATTGTTATATATGCCGGTTCATTTTCAAAGGTATTATCACCGGGCCTTAGGGTAGGCTGGTGCGTAGCGCCTAAAACGGTATGTTCAAAAATTATTGTTTGTAAACAGGTATCCGATGTACATACGACTATATTATCCCAGTTAATAGCTGATAAATTTATGCGCGATTATGATTTCGATAGTCATATAGCAAAAATCCGTGAAATATATAAAATAAAAATGGGTATCATGTTAGATGCGCTTAAAAAAGATATGCCTTCCTCAGTTACATGGAATATACCTGAAGGCGGCCTGTTTATATGGTGTGATTTACCTAAACATGCGGATATGTTGGGTTATTGTAAAGAAACTGTCCAGCGCGGTGTAGCAGTAGTGCCGGGCAATGCATTTTTAACTGATGAAAATTTACCGTGTACATCAATAAGGCTTAATTTCTCTACACCGACAAATGAACAGATAGTAAAAGGTGTTGAGATATTAGGTAAAACAGCTAAAGAATTATTTTAATTAGTATAAAACCGCAATCTTTATTAATTTTGAGAAGGTTAATTTAAGGTGATAGAGATGGAAAATGTACAGCAGGAATCAAAAAAGGTAATATTCAGCGCAATTCAGCCGAGCGGTACATTAACGCTTGGAAATTATTTAGGCGCACTTAAAAATTGGGCAGCATTACAGGATGAATTTAACTGTATATATTCTGTAGCAGATCTGCATGCTATAACAGTACGGCAGGAACCGGCAAAATTCAGAAAACAAATAATAGAAACATTCGCATTGCTTTTAGCTATAGGAATAGACCCGCAGAAAAGCTTAGTTTTTATTCAAAGCCAGGTATCCCAGCATGCTGAACTTGCTTGGATATTAAACTGTAATACTCAATTTGGCGAATTAAGCCGTATGACTCAGTTTAAAGATAAATCAGCCCGTCATGCAGATAATGTCAACGTAGGATTATTTGCATATCCAAGTCTTATGGCAGCGGATATTTTATTATATCAAGCGGATTTAGTACCGGTAGGAGCTGATCAAAAGCAGCATCTTGAATTATCGCGTGATATTGCAATCAGGATGAATAATGTTTATGGCAACTGCTTTACAGTGCCTGAACCATATATTCCTAAAATCGGAGCCCGCGTTATGTCGTTGCAGGATCCATCTAAAAAGATGTCAAAATCAGATGATAATATTAACGCATATGTTGCTATACTTGATAAACCGGAAGATATTATGCGTAAATTTAAACGCGCTGTTACTGATTCAGAAGCCTGTGTTAAATATGGCGAAGGCAAAGACGGTATCAATAATCTTATGGGTATATATTCAGCTGTAACCGGAAAAAGTTATGATGATATTCAGGCGGAATTTGAAGGCAAAGGTTATGGTGACTTTAAGACAGCGGTAGGGGAAGCAGTTGTTGAACAATTGCGTCCAATTAGAGAGCGTTTTGATAATTTAATGAAAGATAAAGCATATTTAGAAACTATTTACCATGATGGAGCTGCAAAAGCAAGTTATATTGCCGGCAAAACGTTGAATAAAATACAAAGAAAAGTAGGATTTTTAAAGAGATAATTTTAAATAAATTATCCTAATATTGATACGATATTGTTAATGAACAATTATATATTGCATATAAACCGGAAAAAAAGCCCGGTGCAAATAAGGCAGTAGAAAGTAGAGAAGATGGTGTAACCCGTTATGTGGCAGGTTACACCGTTTTCTTTTATGCGGTGAGCTGTTTGAAAGGCTGCGGTGTGCTACGAATCTGCTCTGTTATCTTCCGGGTTTCCTGCTCGCCCGGTAAGCTCACCAATCCTACCGCCGTAAAGTAAATATCCACCTTCACCAATATGTGCGTATATTTCTTCTCCGGATTGTGCACCTCAATGCGCGGGATCAGCTTATTCACAATCGTCGGTGTAAGCTCTTTCATGTCGGTAAACTCCTGCAGCCCCTGTAAGAGCAGACGCATATCCACCGATTTCTGCTCCATTTCGGATAACTGCTTTTCTTCCTCCTTGACCTTTTCCAGAAGTTCTTTTTGCTCGGCTTCATACTCCGCCGCCATCCTCGCATAGCGTTCGTCCGACAGCTTCCCAATCATATTGTCCTCATAAATCCGGCTGAACAGCTTATCCAAATTAGCAATCCTTTTTCTGCTGCTTTCAATGGAAAGCTTCAATTCCTGCCGTCGTTTCTTCTGAAACTCTCCGCATTTCTGCTTCTGCATATAGAGAAATACCGACTCGTAGCAGCGCACAAAATCCGCTAAACCCGCAACCGCTTCCTTCACAATCGTTTCCAAGACCACATCCCGGATAAAGTGAATGGTGCAGCTTCCTCTGCCGTCCTTGTAGTTGGCGCAGCGGAAAAATTCCTGATTACGCTTGAGCGATTTGGCGGCGCAGAAATGCAGTTTTGATTTATAGTCCGCACAAAATACAAGCCCTGAAAACAAACTTTTTCGATTGGTCTTCGTCGGTCTGCGCTTATTCTTTCTGAGCTCCTGCACCCTCAGCCACACATTCTCGTCAATGATTGTCTCCTGTGTGTTGGGGATAACCTGATATTCCTCTTTTGGATTCTCGATCACTTTATGCACCTTGTAACTGACAGTGATGGATTTCCCATTCACCGTGCAGCCGGTGTACTGCCGGTTTTCCAAAATACGCTCTACTGTGCTTTCACACCAGCCATAAATATTTGCCGGAATCGGATTACTCGTCTTTCTTCCTACTGAGTTAAAATAGGCGGTAGGAACAGGAATTTTCTCCCGTTCCAGCTGCTTTGCAATCTGCGTTGGGCCTTTTCCGGCAAGACAGAGGGCGAATATCTTTTGGACGATCTGCGCCGCAGGTTAGTCGATATACCACTGCTATTTGTCACCCTCAATTTTCTTGTACCCGTAAGCAACAGCAGAAGCAACCCGTCTGCCCTGCGAAGCTTTCAGCTCATTGACCGCACGAATTTTCTTGCTGGTCTGCGCCGTATACCACTCGTTGAAGATGCTGTAAAAGGGCAGTATTTCCATTCCCTCGCCGGTGGTAGAATTGATATTTTCCTGTATGGCGATAAAGGTAACGCTGAGAGACGAATACACAACCTGTGTCAGCCTTCCCATCTCAACCTGTTCACGGCCGAAGCGGGATACATCCTTTACGATAATTGTCCCTACCTCTCCGTTTTCCGCCATTCTTTGCATCCGCTGAAAATCCGGTCTTTGAAAAGTTGTCCCGGAAATGCCGTCGTCCACAAAGAAAACCGGGTGCAGATACCCGTGCTTTTTAGCGTAGTCAAGTAAAATCTGCTTTTGGTTGGTAATGGAGTTTGACTCCATATCTTTATTGTCATCGTCTACCGATAGGCGGCAGTAAAGGGCGGTGATCTTTTCTTTTTCCTGCCCGTTAGGTTTGTTTTGCGTTGTCATTTATTCTCTAATCTCCTTTCTGACAACCGGGCATTGCAGGGTAATACAAGTATACGGTGCAATACCCGCATTGTCGAATATGCAGGGTTAAATAGTTTGCAATTCCAAAATCAAATCCCGGAGCTGCCGCAAGACGGTTTCTTTCCCCTTGGTATTGAAATGGGTGGTTATCTCATAAACCGTGCCGCCGATTTTCATGGAAAAGGAATCACTGTCAGGTAAACGAAAAGATGGGGCATAACTTCTAAAGTCAATGATTTTATCGTCTATTTACCGTTCCTCCCTTGCGTTGTCGTTCTCTCTGTTTCTGCCATTTTTCCAGCAGCATTATAATGGTATGCTGCATATCATTTCCCGTGTAGCTTTTGGGGAAATACTTTTGTATCTCCTCTTTGGGAAAGCGGATCTGTTCTATCTGATTGGCTTTTTCCTCACTTAGTACGGCAAAGATCACATCGGCAGTAAGCCTGCCCTGACAGGAAAAGCTCCTGAATCTCTGTGCCTGTGAAAGAGACGGGGTAGCGTTTGCATATTGGATTTCGTTCAGTAAAGCCTGCTGTTCTTCGCCAGTTAAATACGACAATTCTACTGCCGGGGTTAAGGCAATTTTACCCTCATCCACCTTTTCCAGTAATTCGGGAATTAAGTAAGTCAGACCGATTTATCGGTGCAGCGTGTCCTTGCCGATATCAAAACTTTGAGCGATTTTAGTATCACTCCTGAACTTCGTCGCAACCTGCGACGAAGTTAAATCGGTACGCTCACTTTGCTTGCTGATTACATCTAATTTCATCTTGTAGGTAAAGGCACGCTCGCTGGGCAGGATATTTTCCCGGTGCAGGTTTGCATCCGCCATCACGGAAACTGCCTGCTCGTCAGTCAGATGGCGAACGATGGCGGGCAGTTTTTCTATTCCAAGCTTCCTGCAAATCACCACTCTTCTGTGTCCTGATATGACTTCGTATTCACTTTCCGAAAGAGGACGGACAATCAGCGGTTCGATTGCGCCCTGTATTTTGATACTTTGCAAAAGCTGTTCCTTTTCCTCTCCGTTATGCAGCTGGAACGGGTGGTTTTGAAAAGGAAACAAGGGTTTGAATATTTAAATATTCGATGTTTTCTTTTTCATTCATTTTGGTTTAATCTCCGCTTATTTGAAATCAGATTGCCAAATGACACCCTGTTTTCAGCAAAATCCGAGAAAAATTTTTTCAGCGCAAAAAGCCCCTCACTTGTTCTTACTGGGAGAAGTCGTTTGGGGATAGCAATTCTAAAAAAGGCAAAAAAATATACCCGCCGATAAAGGCGGGCATGAAAAATCCCCATAGGTATTTTCATCTATGAGGAAGATATACTTATGGATTACTTTTTAGACGATAACCGATTTCTCGAACACTCTCTAATACTAATTGCCGGATCAGAAGTAGATGAGCATATTTTCCTGCGAAGATTGCGGATATGATAGCCCATGTTATCCTTTTCATTCCCTGACGGCAGATCACCCCATACCTTATCATAAATTTGTGCGTATGTAAGGACACGACCTTTATTCGCCGCCAGCAGGCAAAATATATCGTATTCATTAACTGTCAACTTGGCTTCCTGACCGTTACAGATAACTTTCCGACAGTCTCGGTCAATCTTCAAGCCGGAGAATGATAATATCGGCTCAGAAGCAATTTCTAGCTTTTTAAAATAAGGATGCTGAAGAAGAAACAGCAATATATCATCAAAGGCAGCAGCGTTCTGATCTCTGAATTCCAATATTACAATCCGCCCGATACTATCACCTCCCAATAGCTACATATTTTATTCGTATTTCCTATTGGCAAGAATCTAATTCAAAATATTTTCGCCGTCAAAAAGGATATTTCCGTCTCCGTGGTAGTTATAAATGCCACAGCTGTTAAAGTATTCGCTATTGGGAATTTCCACAACCAAGCGTTCACTGATTTACTCATCTGTATATCTCTTTTCACGATAAGCCGTTTGCAGAGCGCTGTAAGCGGAGCGTGCTTTTTCACAACCGCAATACGCATCGTTTTCTGCCATAAATATATGGACTGCCGTACCATTTTCTTCGATTGAAACATTCATGGTTTAAAGTTTTTGAGTTTTTGACTTTTATTTTACAATGGAGAAAAGACCGGCACACGCAAGACGGATTGGCATTTTCACAATAATACTTAATGGTTTATTTATCTTTTTGTAAAATCAAATTCAGAAAGCCAATCTGCAACAGCCGATTCATCGGCGCCATGGGAAAAACGCCGGCTCCCGGCTCAATTTACCTGAGCACCGCACAATTCCTGCAAATTTGACTCGGCGGTACTGATCCCGCTGCCACCGGAGGTGCATAAGGCAGCCGCCGTTTTACCGGACAGGTCATAACTTTCCACGAAAGTGTCCAAGATACGGGGTTCCTGTCCCCATCAGATGGGGAAGCCCATCAGCACCACATCATAGTCTTCTATGTTGTCCACTGTTGCGGTAACCTCCGGTCTGGCATACAGGTCGTTCTGCTCCCGGTTGGCCCGGCAGTCGTCATTGCTGTAATTCAGTCCGGCGTCTGTATAAGGCTGGGCCGGAACAATCTCGAACAGGTCGGTCTCCAGTTGGTTGGCGATGGTCAATGCCACCTCTTCGGTGTTGCCGCTGGCGGAAAGATAGGCGACCAGAATCCTTCCGCTTTCTTCTGTTGATTTTTCGCATTGATTTTCCTGCGATTGCTCCGATGTATCAGATGTATCGGAAGAAGTTACCGGCTCGCTCTGTGAGGAATTACTATCGGCTCAAACCGATGTCGCTTGTTCCCCTCCGCCTATATTTTGCCCGCCACAGGTTGTAAGAATCAGTCCCATGGTTCAGGGCAAGCAGAACGAATGCCCATTTCCTAATTCTTTTCATGACAGCGTACTCCCTGTTATAACGTCTTTCCTAAGTGGTATGCCTTCTGCATATGAGGGCTGTGCTTGGTCGTTTCCGGTGTACCGCAGCCGGTGCCCAGCACCATGCCACAGTCGATGAAGTTCATATAACGGCACAGCTTTTGGTAGTGACTGCTAAGGTACGGCATTACATCATCGTTATCATCCCATGCGGCGGTAATCAGCGCAGCTTTCAGACCCTTACCGGACAGCTTTACGGTATAGCTGTAAAAACGGTCAATAACCATTTTCAGCTGTGCGCTCATCCCAAAATAGTAAACAGGTGTGACGAAAACAACCATATCACTGTTAAGCAGTGTATTCCGTATCCTTGTGTTGTCGTCCTTATGGACACAATCGCCATTCATGCCGCAGTGCCCGCAGCCGATGCAGGGATGCATATCCATGTGTGCCGTATCCAAAACAGTTACAGTGTGCCCCGCTTCTTTCGCGCCTCTGATAAATTCATTTGCCAGTATATTAGAAGATCCATTTTTATGAGGGCTTCCCTGTAAAACTGCGATTTTCATAATTCTTCACTCCCGCTATTACATATTCTCATTGAAAAAGACCGTCAATTCGTCAAAAGGAATTTTCGCCGTATCATCATACAGATCCACATGATTTGCATCTGGAACAATAATCAAATCTTTGGCGGAGCTGGCAACCTGCTCATAGGCCGCTTCACTGATGGGTCTTGTTTCCGCATTTTCACCTGCCATAAACAGAACCGGCTGCGTGAGCATATTCAGATGGTCTAACAGTTGGAAATTGTAAAACGCCAGATTGCTGGTGGTTGTAAATCCACCCAAAGCGCGGGGATGATGACCTCGCTCCAATCCATAAAAGCTGTAAAACTCTGCCCAAATTCCTTCCAGATCTTCCGGGATCTCCTCGGTTGGGGTTTCAGGATAGGTTGGGATATATTCCGGCGTTCCGTTGTCCACGTCAGCCCATCTTTGCTGCGCTACCGCATCTACTGCGGTAAACCATGCCTCAGCATCCAGACCATTGCCCGAAGCGCTTACATCAAACAGGCTCGCGGTGGCCACTGCCTTGATCCGGGTATCTACCTGGGCTGCGGCAAGGGCAAAACCGCCGCTTCCGCAAATTCCAATCGCCCCAATCTGCTCACGGTCAACATAATCCAGTGTTCCCAGATAGTCCACTCCGGCACTGAAATCTTCTGTAAAAATGTCAGGAGAGGATACGTGTCTTGGTTCACCGCCGCTTTCACCATTAAAAGAAGGATCAAAGGTCAATACCACAAAACCTCTCTGAGCCAGTTCATTGGCATACACACCCGGTCCCTGTTCTTTCACACCGCCATAGGGAGGACCGATTACCAGCGCAGGATGGCTGGTTGATTCATCCAAATCCTGTGCAACATATAGATCCCCGGAAAGTTCTATCCCGTAACGGTTCTGGAATGTAACCGCCGTGCGTTCGACATTGTCACTCAACTCAAAGATGTAGTATTCTTCCTGTTCCTCCTGCATCTGATGCGTTACCGGTTCCTCAGACAAAGCGCTTCCCGATATGGTGGACTGTTCATTTCGAGGTTCGCTGGACGGGGTGCATCCTGTGGAGGTCAAAATACCAAGCATCAAAGCTGTTACAATCGCAATAATTTTCTTCATGTTTAGGCTCCTTTCTGTTATGTGACTAATGTGAGTGTTGCTGTAATATTTCCTTTACCCAGTACCTTTTTCAATTCTTTCTCAGGCATATTTACCACTCGGCCCAGCCGGGTAAAGTTCCATGTGTTGGGGGCGTAATAAATGACAAGCAGATTTCCTTCGGAGAGGATCACGTCTCCGGCTTTTGTGGTGATATGATGATCATTGCGGGGAAGCCGTACACCTAGATCTCCGAATTTCTCCATGTGGGCATAGTCCTTCATCGGCAGAGTCATAGGGCCGTCTTTCAGCAATTCCTCCAACGCTTCTGAAGAGCTGCTGGGGAGAAGTTCCACCTGAATGTCTGTATGGTTTACCTCCATGTTCAGTATCATAGTATTCCTCCTATTCTTAAATTAAAGGGTTGTCAGCACCGGATTGTTCAGATAGTCATAAAGCCGGTCGATTTCGCTAGGCTTGGAACAATCCAGCATGGAGGGGCAGTTTTTGTCCAGTGCCGTAATCCTGTCCATGTCATGGTTATCCAGAGCAAAATCCCAGATTGCCATATTTTCTTCCATGCGTTCTTTATGGACGGATTTTGGAATAATCACCACGCCCTGCTGGACATTCCAGCGCAGAATGACCTGTGCCACAGTTTTTCCATGCTTTGCGGCGATTTTTTGCACAACAGGTTCCGTGAACATTCCTTTCAGACCCTCGGCAAAGGGCGCCCACCCCTGAGGCTGCACACCCAGTTTTTTCATGATGGCAAGTTCCTCATGCCGCTGATAATGGGGATGGCGCTCAATTTGATTGACCATTGGTTTTATCTCTGCGTTGTAGCAGAGATCCATCAGCCGGGCCGCATCAAAGTTGCACACACCGATGGCTCGGATTTTTCCCTCACGATAAAGCTCCTCCATAGCACGCCAAGCCCCATAGTAGTCGCCCAGCGGCATATGAATGAGATACAGGTCGAGATAGTCAAGCCCCAGCTTATCCAGAGAGCGTGCAAAGGCGTCTTTCAGGTTTTTATAACCCATCTCCTGAATGTAGGCTTTGGTGGCGATAAATAGCTCATCCCGTTTTACAATGCCTTCTGTTGCAGCTTCCTGAATGGCCGCGCCGACCGCCTCCTCGTTCTTGTAAGAGCTTGCGGTATCAATGAGCCGATAACCGGTGCGGATAGCGTTCAACACTACTTCCTTGCACTCAGACTCCGGCACCTGAAATACTCCGAAACCTTCCTGCGGCATTGCAACACCATTGCTTAACTGTACTTCTTTCATAGACTGCTCCTTTACTCCACAGCGGACACGGTAATCGTTCCGCTTAAATTTTCAATATGCTCCGCACCGGATACCGCCTTGCCCAGCTCATACAAGCTGTTGTTGGGGGTGCAGGATGCGTAAAACATCACGACATCTCCCCACGGTTCATAGTAGGAAAGCGAGCCGGGTTCCCCATCCGAAAACGGTGTGCCAGTGACATCCAGTTTTTCCGGGTAAAATGTCATCTCATTGTTGCTGAACGGCTCCACCTCGGTTGTAAGCGGCAGCTGCGCATACAACTCGTTGGCAGCCGTACTGTTGTTCAATTCATAAATAATCTCATATTGCTCTGATTTAACAGAAATTCTCATGACTGTTTCCTCCTGTTCCATTGAATCTACATCCTTTGTCGGTGATTCTGTCATTGTTTGCGACTCCGTTTCTGTCCCCGCGACATTTTGCTGTGGGGCGGTTCTGTCTGACTCCGGAGCTGCTGTGCAGGCCGAGACGGCCAGAAACAGAAGAAATACGGAGGCAATGATGATAATATTTTTCATGGTTCCTCCTTACTGCAGATTTTCATGCAGAAAACGCTCGATTTCATCAAACGGGATCTTCGACGTATCATCATACAGATCCACATGGTTGCAGTCCGGTACAACGATCATCCGCTTTGGCTCCGCCGCCTTTTCAAATGCCACATCGCTGAAGAACCGGCTTTCTGCCTGTTCGCCAACAAGGAACAAAATTGGACGGGGAGAAATTTCTGCAATATGGTCGTTCAGCGCATAGTTCATAAAACTTAAATCAGAGGTCGTTGTAAAATTACCCAGTGCGCCCGGATGATGGCCGCGTTTTGTGGCATAGAACTCGAAAAACTCACGATTCAGGCCCTGTACTTCATCCGGGATCATGGTCACAGGTTCTTCCGGGAACGAGGGGATATACTCCGGCTCTTTGTTTTCTGCGTCTTTCCAGCGCTGGAGTGAGAGCTGCTCCTTTTTCCTCTGAATCTGCTCCGGCGTCTGCCCCATACGGGCGGCGACGCTCATATCAAACATACTGGCTGTAATGACCGCTTTAATGCGGGTGTCCATAGCTGCCGCAGAAAGGGAGAAGCCGCCGCTTCCGCAGATACCCAGAGCTGCAATTTTGTTCCGGTCTACATAGGGCAGAAGTCCCAAATAATCTACCCCGGCACTGATGTTCTCGCTGAACATATCCGGTGAAGATACATGGCGCGGTTCCCCGCCGGACTCACCCATATAGCAAGGGTCAAAAGTCAGAACGACAAATCCTCTTTTTGCCAGTTCATTGGCATAGACGGACGGCCCCTGCTCCTTCACACCGCCATAGGGCGCACCTACCACGATAGACGCATATTTCTCCGTTTTGTCCATGTTCTTCATGGTGTAAAGATCGCCTGCAAGAGCAATGCCATAACGGTTGCCGTAGCGTACATGGGTTCTTTCAACATTTTCATTGAGTTTGCAAATATAATTGCTCATAGTATGAGCCTCCTATCATAAAATCTGGTAACATTACGCGCTGGCTTTGCACGAGTAGCAGGAGCTTACAATCACCTGCCCGTGGGCCCGTGGATCGTCTCGAATAATTTTACCAACGGCAGGAACCAGGATGGTACCTCTTTTGGGGTTTTTAATACTTGCTACTGGCTTAGTGATCGTGGCCTCTACTTCAGATTTTTCAAAGGCAAGGTCACAGTCAATCATTTCACAGTGGATCAGTTTCAGATTGGTGCAATAGCAGAAAGGCTGTGTTCCGATGATCTTGCAATTTTCGAGGGTCAGACCATTGGAATACCATGCCAGATATTCGCCTTTGATGACGCTGTTCCGTATTGTGATATTTTCCCCATGCCAGAAAGCATCCTTTGTCTCAAACGTACAGTTTTCAAACATGGCGTTTTTAATGTACTGGAATGAGTATTTGCCCTGAAGCGTTACATTGCGGAATGTCAGGTCTTCGGAACGCATCATAAAGTACTCGCTTACTGCTTTGGTATCCTCCATGAATATCCTGCGTGTTGACCAACCAAACTCCGGTGAAAGAATATCGCTGCCTCTGATGCTTACGTCACTGCATTCCCGCAGCGCCTTGATTCCATGGAGCTTTGTGTCGCTAATCGTAATGTCGCTGGAATACCATAATGCAGCGCGGCACAAGTCCGTCAGCTCGCAGCCAGTAATTTTTAGCTCATGGTCGTGCCAGAAAGGATAACGCAGATTAAAGAAGCTGTTTTGAACCGTAATGCGGGAGCTTTCTTTCAACGCGCTTTCCCCATCATTAGGGCCATCAAAGGTACAGTTTGAAATGACCAAATCTCTGCTGCCATACAGCGCCCGCTCCTCGTCAAACGTCTGACTTGAAATATTCGTCACACTTGTTCTCTCCTTTCTATCTCGGTGTTTTTCCTTACATTTACAGTATAGGGTACTGTCTCACATATTGCAAACAGCTATTAAGAATGGTTAATCATAGTTTACAAGAATGATTTTGCGTGCTATTATAGGGATGTCAAAGGGAGGAAGGCAGACTATGATTGAAACAAGATTGCTGCAATATTTTTTGACAGTTGCGCAGGAGTTAAATATTACAAAAGCAGCACAAGCTCTGTATATTACCCAGCCTACGCTGTCCAAACAAATGATAGAATTGGAGCAGCAGTTGGGAAAGCAGTTATTTATCCGGGGAAAGCGAAAACTAACGCTGACCGAAGAAGGGGAATATTTGCGTGACCGCGCAAGGGAGATTTTAGAGCTGCTGGACAACACAGAGGCTGCGTTCCATACGCAGGAGCAGACACTTCGGGGACATATTACCATCGGCTGCGGGGAGACCATTGCTATGGATCAAATTGCAAAAATTCTGGCGGAATTTCATAAACGCCATCCCAATGTGCAGCTTCACACCCATAGCGGCGATGCGGATATGATATTGGAACGTCTGGACAAGGGACTTGTGGATATGGGACTCCTGTTAGGGCCGATGCGTCAGGAAAAATATGATTATATGAATATTCACACGAAAGATGTTTACGGACTTCTAATGCCTATTGATTGCGAGCTGGCCCAGCAGGAGGCGGTGAATATAGACCAGCTGAAATCCCTGCCCATGATTATGGCAGAGCAGACGTTTTCCGGGCATCAGGATTTGGAGTGGTTTGGCGCGGATCATTCCGTTCTCAACGTGGTGGCTACCTACAATCTGATCTACAATGCTACATTTCTTGTGGAACATGGTATTGGTTATGCCCTTTGTCTGGATCGGCTGGTAAACACACAAGGAAGGAATCTGACTTTTCGCCCCATCACGCCGGAACTTTCGGTGGATTTGTATATTGTTACAAAAAAATATCAAACATTTTCTCCGGCAGTAAAAGCATTTTTGGAAAAACTAAAGCGATGATCCTATAATTTTTCAAATTTATTTGTTGGACTTGCTTTTCCATGGGCGGTGTGTAAACAATCACCCGCATCAAACGTATCTTTAGGGATGTCTACACCATGTTCCTTGACGGCTGCCGGGAACCACTCTCCCACTTGACATAAATACTTAAGCTAATGCCAGCCTTCTCTGCAAAATCCACTTGATTGAATCCGTATTTTTTCTAACAGTACGAATCCAATCACTATAGAGAAAACCATCAGCAAAAGTGCTGTGGGTACAGTGCCGATATGTTCTGCTAATTCCCGTGCAGTCAAGAAAATAATTATCCATGTCATATTAACAAGCGTATGCATTTTTAGAATATTGTATTGCTAAATGGGTTTAAGGCGGCTTCTGACGAGATTTACTGTTTTATGACTATGGAAATACAAACAGTCTGCGCGCTAAGATGATACAGAAAAACCGGAGAAAGCAATTTTGCTTTCTCCGGTTTATTCTATTTTATGCTGATTTTCTTTCTCTTGGCTCTTAAAAATTTGATTATCAGGCCATCTGCTGCGTCGGTGTACCGCCCCTCTCAGTACAATTTTTCCCAAAACCAAATCAGATTTTGAAGCATTAATCTGCATTCGCCGTCTGAAAGATTGAGACGATATTTCTTTTCTCTCATATCAAAATCACCTCATTGTTTACGATCTCTGCGGCTCGGTTACGGATGTTGTTCATCTTTTGTACCCATTCCATAGGAGTGCTGGCTTTCAGCTTTTCCGTAATATTTTCCTGTTTGGCAAGTGACTTTACAAGGAACTGAAACATATGCTCGGTTTGTTGGTCTACCTCCGCCAGATGTTCGTCCAGCTTTCCGGCAGTCAACAGATTGTAATACCAAATACGGTGATTTTGCTTTAAGTATCGCTGATATCGTTGCCCCCATACAACGATGTTAATCTCCTTTTAAGGTGGTAATTGTAGGTTTGGAAACTCGTAATCACCTTGTCTTTGATAAATTCCGCCTAATTCTTTATAAATGCTTTTCATCTGTATAACCTCTGTATTTTATGGTGCTTTCATTTTACAGAAGATTTTTAGGGAAAACCAATGTGCCAATTGTACCTTCGCCGATGTATAGAAAAAGAGTGCGAACATTTCGATTAATACTCTTGTTTCTATCCTGCAATGCCGATTCTGTGTGTTTTTTAGGATACTGTCTTATACACACTCAGCAAACTCCTTCCGGTTTATATTTTTATGTGATTTTTATACTTTAAATAAATTAAAAGATGAGTTTTGTATAAATAAAATATAAAGAAATGCTTGACAATGATCTGATTTCGGACTATAATACACTTTGTCCGTATTCGGACTTAAATAGTATTGTTATTGAAAAAATATAAAAAACCTATCAAGGTTTAATTATCAGTTTTTATAAAAAAATAATGTAAACAGTACAGCAAAAATATTTGAAAAAATAAGTCTAATAAAAATAGAATGCAGCAAAGTGAAAATATAGAGTAATGGGGGCGCCTGTGCAGCGCATCTTTTAGATGCGCTTAAAAGCAAAATAATATCCGATGAAGCAGACAGGTTAAGAATAAAAAATAGATATTGTTTTAATAACAGAAGCTTATTTCAGAAAAATTATTTTGCATAGAGCCGCCATATTTTATATGGCGGCACACAGGCGCCCCCCAATTTAAGGTAACGTTATCTAGAGATGATTATATATAATATAAATTTTATATACTTAAGTTTTATTTATACTACCTATTTGAAGCTATTGGATAATTCAGACTAATATAGATTAAACAATAAATATAAAAAGCAATAATTTATGTTTATATTTAATATGGAAAGGAATATTATTATGAATACTCAGCTATCGTATCAGTTAGAGTTATTAAATCAAAATGACAAAATGTTAAATGATTTGTATCATAATTATGCATCAAGCTTAAATTTATCTGATACAGCTTTATGGATTATATATATAGCATGGATTCAAGAAGATGGATGTACTCAGAAAGATATATGTGAGATATGGTCTTATACTAAACAGACTATAAATACAGCTTTAAAAAATCTTGAAAAGCAAGGTTATATTAAATTAATCCCTATGCCGGAAAACCGAAAAAGCAAGAAAATTTTATTTACTGATACAGGAAAGATATTTGCCAAAAAGGTTATCACACCTTTATTAGAAGCAGAAACAGTTTCTTTTGGTAAATTAACTGAAAAAGAACGTAATGATCTGGTATTTTTATCTCAAAAAAGAACAATGCTTTTTGAAAAAGAGATTGAAAAAACTATAGCTGCTATATCTAAAGAATAATAAAATTAATATTAAGGGTGTAAAATCTGTATAATAAAATCTATATAATCTTAATCACATAATACCTAAAATTTAATAAAATAAAACTATAGCTGTAATTATAATAAGAAAATAAATTAAATTGTATAAAGACATTTTATAAAACGATTATGGTAAGTTATAACATAGTTAAATTTTAACACTATAATCAAGAAAGTTATCATGTACACCCGGTAATTATTAGAAAACATAAATGCTTTCTAAATATAATCGGGCGTTTTTTATAGGATAATAGTGAAATAATTTATAAAAGGCTTATTATAATAAAAAACAATTTAATTCTATGATACATATAAAATTTAAATTAGTGAGTATTACAAATTATTTAATTAATAAATAATATTAAGGCACATATAAGCCGGAAAATATAAGCGAAAGGAAAAAATACATGAATTCTACAACTCTATTTTCCAAGACATCGCCATTAAAGCTTTTCTTTATAGCTTCTATACCAGGGGCGATTAGTATGCTGGCTTCAGCGTTATATCAAACTATTGACGGTGTATTCGTAGGACATTTTTTAGGAAAAACAGCTTTTGCAGCAATAAATCTTGCAATGCCGTTTGTTATCATAAATTTTTCATTAGCAGATTTAATAGGCGTTGGTTCTGCTGTTCCAATTTCTATTTGTTTAGGCAAAAAACAGACAAAAGAAGCTAATAATATTTTTACCTGCGCTAGTATCATGATTATAGGTACTGGTATAATTATCGGTGGAATTTTATTTGCAGTAGCTCCTTTATTAATTAAATTAATGGGAGCTCAAGGGGAATTTGCTGCATTAGCAGTACAATATTTAAGGGTATATGCTATATGTGCTCCTGTAACGACAATTATATTCGCTGTGGATAACTTTCTCCGTATTTGTGGAATAATCCGGGGAAGCATGCTTCTGAATATATTGATGTCTGTATTGAGCGCTGCTTTAGAATTTTTATTTTTAGCTGTATTTAATTGGGGAATATGGGCTGCAGCTTTAGCTACATGTACAGGTATGTTTATATGCGCATTTATAGCTTTTATTCCATTTTTTAGAGGAAAAACATTGCTGCGCTTTTGTAGGCCGCATTTTCATTTAGGTATGATAAAACAAATTGTAGCCTGTGGAAGTCCCAATTTTTTAAATAATATAGCAGGCAGAATAACTTCTATTATAATGAATTTTATATTGGTGCGTATGGGAGGAGAAATAGCGGTTTCTGTTTATGGTATTTTGATGTATGTAGAAGGATTTATTCAGCCTCTTCTTTATGGTATGTGTGATTCTTTACAGCCAGCAGTTGGTTTTAACTGGGGAGCTGGAAAACTATCAAGAGTTAGAGCTATTGAAAAATGCTGTTTTTTTGCAAGCGGTATAGTATCATTGCTGGCAGTTATTGTAATTGTTTTATTTCCGGAACAAATTACTAATTTATTTATGACTGATGCAGGAAAAGATATTATGAATATTTCAGTAGGAGCATTATATTTATTTAGTCTTACATATGTAACGCGTTGGTTTTCTTTTGCTACGCAGAGTTATATGCTTGCCATTGAAAAACCATTGCCAGCTTCTATTATTTCTGTAGCAACTGCATTGGTTTTCCCTGTACTGCTTATCGCTATACTGTGGCCGCTAGGTCTTACAGGTATCTGGCTGAATTTTGCGTCAACTGCATTACTTGCTGCAATTTTATCAGGAGTTATTCTGCTAAAATTAAGACGTGAATTAATTAAACCAGATTTAAAATAATATACAACTATTTGATTATTTAAAAATATGTCATCAGATACATATATAAAAATAAATAATTTTTTAATAATTAAGTATTAAAAAAACAAACTAGGAGATTTTTTTATAAATCTCCTAGTTTGTTTATTGTTGCCATTAGGCAAAACAAAACCGCTGGTTCTAGCAGGGGTAAATAAAAAAGTCTTGGCAAATGAAACCTCCATACTACAATCGAGAAGATTTGGCAGCCGCATC
>CALWVB010000021.1 GCA_944384895.1 uncultured Clostridia bacterium
CTGAAAGGGAAAAGCACCCTGATGATGTTTGATAAACATGCAAACTTAAAGTACAGGTACGGGAAGCGCCATTTCTGGGCAGAGGGGGTACTATGTATCCACGGTAAGGCTCAACGAGGCCACGATCACGATCCGAAAATACATTCAGGATCAGGAGAAGCATGACATAGCGCTGGACAAGCTGAGCATAAGATAGTACGAAGACCATTTTAAGGGTAGCAGGTAATACGAACACCCCTTAAGTGGCGGCAAAAGAGGCAAAGGCATAGGCTTGAACCTTTGCAAAAAAGGATACCGGCCAGCGTCTTTAGACGCTGGCCGGTATCCTTAGCCTTTTAGCCTTTGTTCATACCACCCGTCAAACGGGTGATTGTGATTTTATTCTATTAATTTAAACTTTCATCACTAATTTACAAACTCTTTTTCCGTTTAAATTTTATAAAAGACATAATTGAAAATGGAACAGCGAGAAAAAACGGTGCATATGGATCCAAACCTGGGCCTGGTTTATGAAAAGAAGAGTTACCAGGATTATCAGGATCATACCATATCCATGTAGCTTGTCCTTCCCAGAAATCGCTGTCATAACCTGAATATGGGATACTTTCTCCCATATAATCATTGCCGCCTATTGCATAAGAATAAATAATACGGTGAGATGGACCAGAACTTATATGAAATTTTCCTCCGTTACTGCCTCTGTAATGCTTTATTTCCAATACTATACCTGGCGCTGTTTCCCAATCTTTATACTGTTGGGTTCTTATGAAATATAATGAAACCGAACAAATAATGGCTAAGGACATTATAATTATAGGACACCATAGCCGCGCACCCTTTAGCATTTTCATACTTATTTGCCTCAGTTGTTTCTTAATATTATACTGTTAAATATATATTGCTTTTTAACTAATATAAATCGGTTTAATATTTAAAATATATTAAAAGATTATCGTGTATATGCCTTTACAGCTTTAAGCGGTATATCCATTTTTTCAGCTATTTCTTCAAGCGTCATACCTTTATCCAAATATCGTTTGCAAACAGTTTTCATATTTTCTCCGACTTCAATAATATGATGATCAGGATCATAAAAACGGACCACTTTTTGACCCCAGCTATGTTCTTTAACAGGATGAACATACTCAATGGTTTTTATTGAGCTAAGTTTATTTATAAAATTATCAAAATCATCTTCTTCAAAATAAATTTCGGAATCATTACTGCAATAAGTAATATCTTTTCCTATAAATTCTTTAAAGCTTTGCTCTGTCTGTAATGCCAAGCCGCCGGTTAAAACAGCGTTAGCACCTAAATCGGATATAGTACGCAATCCTAAAACTTCTTTATAAAATATTTTTGATTTTTCTATATCTTTTACTACTATTAAAGGATTTTTAAATTTCATTCTCATTTCTCCCACGTTTTTAATTTATTAGTATGATTTTAGCACATATCATATTTTGTGTTAAGTATTTTTCAAAGATTTATACTGATAATTTATTATATATTATAATAAGAAAGTTTTTTTAATTATCGGCTGTTACAGTTGGAGAAAAGAGACATAATTTTTTAGCATTGTACTTTGATTAATTAAATAAAATGCGGGAAAAGTTATTGCATAAACAAGCTTGGATATGCACTAATCCTGATTATTGATAGTTTCAGTTAGGCTATGTTACAAAAGTTGTTTACACTTTTCTCTGAATGGACAAATATCACATTTTGGGCTTTTCCTGCAAAAAGAAATACAATGCTCTAAAATTAACCAGTGATACCAGCCATAAAGCTGAGCATCTCGCGGCAAATCGGTTTCAAAAAATTGTCTGATAGCAGCGTCATTGTAAAAATTATAACCAAGCCTTAAAAGTAGTCGGCGAGTATAGGAGTCAATGATAAAAGAGGGCTTATAAAACGCATATACTAAAATGACGTCTGCTGTCTCTGCGCCTATACCTCGTATAGAAAGCAATTCTTTTCTTAACTTCGGCATAAGCGTTTTCTGGACAATCTCACTATTAAAATCATATTGGCCAAACCATGTAACGAGAGTTTGTATTGTGCGGGCCTTTGCTTTGTAAAATCCACAAGGACGGATTAATATTTCCAATTCTTCCACAGACAAATTGCTAATATATTCAGGGGTCAGTTTATTCTGAATAGCAGAACAGGTCTTTTCCACACTGTTCCATGACGTGTTTTGTACTAATACCGCTTGGAACATAACTGTAAATGGGTCGTCAGACCACCATCTGGGCTTACAGTATATATCTAAAAAAACATGATAAAGTTCGTTTGCGTTTAACATGGCAAATCCTTTTGACAATGCGGACAAAATATACTGCTTCTGCCGCCGATTACTTTACGGCAAAGAGTTTCCCCGCAAATTGGGCATGGTTTACCTTCATGGCCATATACTTGCAAATAGGGCGTATTGCGGTAATATTGTCCTTTATTTTTTAAATATTCTTCTGGTGTTATATTATTTTTTTCAATAAAATATGATAACTGCTTTGGAATGGTTTCAGCAAGGCGTTCCCATTCTTTTTTTGTTAAGCTGTTTGCGGGACGGGCCGGATAAATTTGGGCTGAGAATAAGATCTCATCGGAATAGATATTGCCAATACCAGAAACGACGCTTTGCTCCAACATACATTCTTTAATTGCTTTTTTTCGTTTACCAAAGCGATGGTACAGATATTCAGCGTTAAAACTGGGATCAAATGGTTCTTTCCCCAACTTTTCAATTCCGCTGTATGTATCAGCTTGATCATTTTGGATTAACCAGAACCGTCCAAACCGTCTTGTATCTGAAAACCGCAAATCTGATCCATTATCCAATTTGAAAATAACATGGGTATGCTTTTCTTCCGGCAAGTCTGCCGGTGTTAACAAAAGGCAGCCTGTCATTCGCAAATGTAATGTAATACGGCCGCCGTTATTGAGCAAAATAATTAGAAATTTTCCGCGTCGTGATATACTGGAAATGGTTTGGCCGGCCAAATTCCGGCTAAATTCATCAGATGCAGGGTATGCGATCACTTCAGGACGGTTTATTATAACACTTGTAATCGTGTGCCCTTGTATTTGCGGTTCAAGTACCCTTTTTATAGTTTCTACTTCCGGTAATTCCGGCATGGTTTTCACTTATCCTTTCTTGCTGATTTTTTAATCTGCTCGTGATAGAAATAATTAACAACAACCGGCGGAGCTTCAAATGGACGTTTCATACTGTCATCATTTGTTACATAATCCAATCCAATTTCAGCAGTAAAGGCCTTTAATTTTATGTCCAGCATTTCCCAATAACTACGGTTTCCGTTATAATAAATTTCACGGTATAACGGCAGCAAATGCGGATATTTTTCCGATATATAATCCATGATAACTGTTTTATAGCTGCCTCGTAAATTAAGATTTTCCAGCCAAATAAGGTTGCATTGTGCTTTTGCCCGCTGGATTATAGCTTGAGCATCAGTAATGCCAGGGAAAATAGGAGAAATAAAACAGGTAGTACGAACGCCGGCCTGGTGAAATATTTTCATAGCAGCCAGCCGCCGGTCAATAGATACAGCCTGATCCATATCTCTCTGAAAATTGTCGTCCAGTGTATTGATTGACCAGGATACACGCGCATCCGGAAAGCTTTTTATTAAATCTAGATCACGCAAAATCAAATCGCTTTTTGTAGCAATACTGATTTTTGCACCGCTGTCTTTTAACTGCATAAGTAAAGCTCTGGTGCGCTCATAGATTTTTTCCTGTGGAAGATAGGGATCGGTGACTGAACCAATAAATAATTCCTTTCCGGAGTATTTACCAGTTTTCTTGATTTCCGGCCAGATTTTTACATCCAAAAAAGTACCCCATTGTTCTGTATGCCCTGTAAAACGCTTCATAAAAGATGCATAACAGTATTTACAGCCGTGTGTACAACCTATATATGGATTGACGGAATAGTCTCCTACAGGCAGATTAGATTTCGTTAAAATACTCCGTACCTGGATATGGTTTATAATTGGTTTACACATGGTTTATCCCTTTCTGAAAAGACTTTTGTGCTCCTTGTATAATTGTATCATCCGGTTTAACATGGCCTAACAGCAGGGGAGAATATGGATCATGGTATTTAAAATTTTCAAAGGCTTTGCGAGGATTTTTATTTGCATAGCAATATTTACAGCCATTCAGACAGGTATCATAAGCGCCTATGTCACGGCATTCAATACAGTGGCATCCATGCCGCATACCCTTATGTTTCAGATTCTTGAATTCTATGTCGTTTGCTCTCCCTAGGATATCCAGTGTCATACAGCCGGAAGCATGGATACCATAACGGCTATAGTCACCGTTGGTACCGCAGGTTTGTATGGTAATTCCATATTTTCCTGCAATGGCCCCTAAGCCATTTGCTAAAACATCCATATCTTGCAAGGACAGCGGGATAATTTCCGGCATATTGGTTTCTAATTTTTTATACATCTCCACAAAACTGAAAATACAGCGGTCAATATATGGAGCTAACATATTTGCCATTTTATCAAAGGTTTCTATATGACGCTGGACAGTGTATTCTTTCGTCAACAGGACAGGGTCATATCTCCATGCGACACGTTGTTTCCCTACTAGTTTTGATAACTCAATCAAAGTTTCTATACTATCTTTAATATCAGGGACACCTGGTTCAATATCTTTTCCATAAGCTGTGATAGTATAATGAAAATATGTATTGAACCGGTCAGTAATCTCATGTAGGTGCGGCAAAATAGGTTTATAATTTTTCGAGCAAAAAACAACACAGTCCACTTTATCCGGAGTAAGTTCATAACGCGTTACTTTATTAGGAAAAAGCGGATTACGTGAGAGCACATATCCTTCTGAAAAACGATGTAATAACCATTGAGTATAGTATTGAACGGTATCTGTCCGTCCGCCTGTATTAATAATCATTTTTGTACCACCTGAATTTGATCAAACTTTTTTTTCATACAATGGGAAAACAATGTAGTAAGGCGTACTAATTCGGCAATATTATTTTCTGATAATTCTGCCATAGCATCTATTTCTGCATTGGCAGCAGGCGGTATGATATGCTTAGTATATTCAATGCCTTTACTTGTAAAACGTATGATTTTATTTCGCCGGTCTGTTTTTGACTCTGTTAATGTAACATACCCTTTTTTCAAAAGTTTCTTGATAATCGCACTGACAGTCTGTTTTGTTACAGAAAGACGTTCGCAAATATCTGTCTGCAAACAACCATCCGGCGCAAACCAAAGGATATCAAGAACAAATAATTCTTTTGCAGTCAAGTTGTGCTTGCGGGCATATAATTCATAAGCAGCATATTGCACATCACGCAGCTGACAATATTGATTGACATATGCTCTCACTACATTATAGTTCATGTTTTGCTCCAATCTTATAAATATCTAATAGTCTAATATTTGACTATATTGTAGCACGGCAATTTAAGTACGTCAAGCATCTGCGTTTATTATGAAACTATTACAAATAGACCAGTAGTGATATTTGTAAGGCTTGTTTTATGGATAAAGATATATTCAAGTATTTAATAAAGTATTGTGTAGATTAAATTATTGTATTATTTTATAATGGAATATTTAATTTTTCTGTCAAGGTTATGTTGGTCTACTTTTTAGCAAAATAATATTCTTTCTTGTTATACTGATAATAACTTCTTTATATAATACCTTGATAATGTATTGTAAGTTTCAAGTTCTTTTTTCATCAAATCTGAAACAATAAAGTTTTAAAATATAAATTTAATAAAAACAGCAAGTTGATCTAACTGATAAACCTGCTGCTAAAAAATCCTATTTGATTTTTGGGTTTGATAAGATAATTAAAATCACTCAAAATAAAAAATATAATAAAACTAAAATAATAAAACAACAGATAATTGTAAAAGCACCGTTTATGGGGGGCGCCTGCGCAGCGCATCCAAAGGATGCGCTTTACGCAAAATAATTTTTTAATACTCAGGCTGGGTTAAAAAAGGAAAACTAATATTATCTTAAATACTCATCATATTTATATAACAAATTATTTTGCATTTGGCAACCATATTTCATATGGTTGCACGCAGGCGCCCCTCTTTTTACGGTAACGCAACCAGAGATGTTTGCTATATTTATTTAGAGCCAAAACACACTTTACAAGCAGTATATCCCAATTGTTCTGCTTCAGATGGTGAAGCAATACACTGAAGGTCATTATTACCAGAAATATACCTACAATTGGCTTTGTGATATTTATTACCATTTGGTGTAGTATAAACACAACTATCATCATATACATGGGATGTTTGATTTGACTGAACAGAAGATTTAAGTGAATCCATAGGCCATTCACTGCTATAAACACGTGATATAGTGTTTTGTTCTTCATTATCTTGATGGTTTGGAATATCATAGAAAACTTCATAATTATAATAATTATTAATAATAGTACTTGTTAAAGATGATGGTGATGAAGAACTAATATAACCATTATTTATATCGGAAGAATTATTATAATTTGAACTTAAATTATTAGATTCATTTATAATAGATGTTGTAGGGATATTAGTATTTAAAGATTGGATACTATTTTGTGAAAAAAAGAAAATACATATAATAACAGTTATACATACAGATAAAGTTAATAAAAAAGATGAAAATACAACAATATTCTTATTATGTTGGGTATAATCTTTTATATAATTATTAAAATGAGAAAGCAATCTTTTTTCATAAACAGTTTTTTTATGGCCTAAAGTATTAATGACATCATAAGCAATACCTTTGGAAATTTGTATTGGCAAGCCAGTGATTTGAGATATTTCTTCTTTTGATGTAGCTTCTAATTGAACAAGCACTGGTATAGGTGCTAAAAAGGCAGTAGCGAATAAATCGGCTTCATATTCTTGCTGTTCTTTTATTTTTATATCAGAACTTTTGCCAATTATTAACCCTTTACATGAATGACCTAAAACAATATGGCCTATTTCATGGCATATTACCATAATACGTTTACCATAAGGTAAAGTTGAATCATAAAATATTGTTATTTTGCCGTCATCATTTACAGCAAAACCGTTTAATTGTTCTGTTAATTGCAAAATATTTAAAGATTTTAGGTAATCAATAGAATCACAAAATGCCGATATTTTAAATTTAATTTTTTCTTGATTTAATTTTAATGGATCTATTGGTAACCGATCAAGATTAGTTTTTGTTAAAAACTCCCATGCTTTTGCAATTATATGTTCCATTTCTTCGCCTTCTTGCACATATAATATTAAAGGCAATTATATACCAATATTTGCTAATATGCTAATGAAAATTATTCACAAATAGCTTATTATTATAAATTCTATTATTCAAATAATAATGGAAGTAAAATAATAAAAGGAAAAAATATTTAATAATATTAATTCATACATAAATTTTAATGAAAGCTACCATGAAGCTGTAGAATATTATGCAGATGTTATTTTAACTGAGAAACTAAAATTTGCGACATTTGATAATATGTAAAAAAGAGCCTAATTGGATAATGCTTAAAAAAGCGAAAAATTTAATTGTGCATACAAATCTTAATTTAGACTATTTTAATCTAAATTACACAAAAGAAAATGACAATATATAAAAGCAAAATATTTATAATTATAAACATCTTGTTTGTGTTGCGGTACAATATGGGGGCGCCTGCGCGCAGCCATATTTTATATGGCTGCAAATTGCAAAATAATTTTCAATAAAACAACAGAAAGAATTTAAGAAAATACCTGTTTATAAATACTCATCTCAAGTTACTTTAATACTAAATTATTTTGCTTTTAGCGCATCTTTTAGATGCGCTGCGCAGGCGCCCCCTTTTATGCAGTGCTTTTTGGCCTTATATATTATTATCACTATGTTTTTACATGTTTTTTGTTCTGTGTTATTTAAATTACATTTATGCGGTAATATTATGGTGTTTTCAGATATATTTTCTGGTATTCCATAAAAGTAGGAAATAATATTAATCCTGCAGTTATTATTAATAATAAAGAAAAAATATTATTGTAGTCGGGAACAATAGAAATACTGTTGCAAAAAACTAAGTAGAGTACATGTTATGGATTTGTAATTGTTAAGTATGTGATATCATAGCAGTTTAAGCAACAACTTTAATTTTTATAATATTTTTATATATAAGTAAAGGAACAAATTAAAGCCAATGTAATTTGTTCCTTTATTTTGTGAAGATTTGATTAATTTTTTACTTATTTATTTGTTATTTCATATATTATAATTTATAATTTATGATAAAGTAAAATATAATAAGGAGAACAGTTTATGCCAAGTCCGGGACAATTTTTAAATATCATAGCTGATAATATAGAAAAAGCGATTATTGGAAAACGCAAAATGATAGATCTAATTTTAATATCGCTGATTAGTAAAGGCCATATACTTATTGAAGATGTACCCGGTGTAGGGAAAACCAGTTTAATATCAGCAATAGCTAAATCGGTTGACTGTTCATTTAACCGTATACAATTTACTCCTGATGTTACTCCATCAGATGTTATTGGATTTTCTATGTATAATAGAAAAACAAATGAATTTGAATATAAACATGGAGCGGTATTTTGTCAGTTTTTATTAGCTGATGAAATTAACAGGACATCAAGCAAAACTCAGTCGAGTCTTTTAGAAGTTATGGAAGAACGACAGGTAACTGTTGATTCTGTTACATATAAACTGCCAACTCCATTTATTGTATTTGCAACCCAAAATCCAATTGAATATATAGGAACATATCCATTGCCGGAAGCGCAGCTTGACCGCTTTTTTATGAAAATAAGTTTAGGTTATCCAAATCATAAAGAAGAAATGGATATTATAGAACTTCATAAAAAAGATGATCCTGTTAGCAAGTTAACTCCAGTTGCAAGTCCGCAGCAAATTATTCAATTACAGGAAATGGTTGATATGGTTCATATGAGTAATGATATTTCGCATTATATCGTTTCATTAGTAGAAAAAACACGTAACCATCCTCAATTAACTTTAGGAGCAAGCCCAAGGGTATCAATAAGTCTTGCAAAAGCTGCACGTGCCTATGCATTATCACAGGATAGAAAATATGTAACGCCGGATGATGTACAAAAAATGGCAATACCAGTTATGGCACACCGTTTGCAGCTTACGCAGGAAGCTAAATTCCAAAATATTACGCAGGAATCTATTGTTAATCAAATTGTGAAAGGAACTTCTGTTGCAATGCCATGAGAAAAAACAGGATTTTTTATATAGTATGCTTATGCTTTATAGGATTTTTAGCTTGGCTTTTAAAGGATAGATATACTTTAACTATATTATTTACTTTTTTATTATTGCCTATTGTATCTTTAATTTTTACTTTATTATCATATAAAAAAATAAAATGTAAACAGGCAACCATACCTGAATCGATTAAAAAAGGGGATAATTTATCTTTAAATATTAAAATAGAAAATGAGAGTATCTTTTTCTGTCCATTTGCAAGTATAAAATTAAATGAACAGCAGGGGATAACATATAAACATAAACCTAGAGGTGCATTTTCTATTAATCCTAAAAATTCTGTATTAGCTGACTTTGACGTTATTTTTAATTATAGAGGATATTATACAGTTGGAATAGACAAGCTTGAAATATTTGATTTTTTAAGGATATTTAAATTTAAAAGAAAAATTAATGATAAGCAGACAATATGCGTATATCCGCAAATACATGAATTATTGATGCCGTCATCTATAATGAATCAGGAACAAAAGGAATCTAATAAATTTTATTTAATTGAAAATGATAATTCTGATGTTTTTGATTTAAGAAATTATAATGAACATGATAATATGAAAAAGATCCATTGGAAATTATCATCAAAAAGCGATGAGCTTATTGTAAAAAAATATGCATCCTATGAAAGGACACAATCGCTTATTGCATTGGATTTGCAGCCTATTAAAACCATGGATGATATAGATATTTATAATGATTTATATGAAATACAGGATAATATGATTGAAACTGCATTATCGGTTATAAATTATTATGTAAAACATAATAAGCAGACTGATTTTGTATATGCTGATAATAAAATACATCTAGAAAAAATCAATTCATTAAATGAATTTAATATGTTATGTCATTTAAGCGCGCGTTTTACATTTGATGCAAGCATACCGATTGATAATATTATATATAATTATACGCAAAATAACACGCAGAAGATAACAATGTTTATACTGGTATCATCGGTTAATCAGGCGTTGGTTGAACGTATAAGAATAACAGCGTGGGCAGGATATAAAATTGTTTTAATTGATTTTAGCAATGAAAATGAGAATACTCAGGATATAAAAAATAAGTTTATTAATTTACAGGTGGAATATTTACATCCTCAAGATATTTTATATAAAAATTAATTAAAAAAAGGAGGGATAGATTTGCAGGATAAAACCCCTCTGACAACATGGCAAAAAAATGGAAAATTATCTGGTTTTATTGGCTATCTTTGGATAGCAGTGTTGTATTGCGCATCAATTGCATATACAATACATTCAGTAACGCTGTTAAGATATTCAATGATAGAAACAGTTATATGCTGTACATTTTTTATATTATTATTTTATGTACTTACTTATAATAAAATTACAATTATAATTACAAGCTCTGTTATAATAGCAGGAGCTATTTTATTATTTATATTAAATAGGCTGTCATATTACTGGTCAGAATATTTTTTGATTATTCAGAGATACATATCAAATATGTTTTCTGTAATAATGGGAGCCAGGTTTCAACAGGAATATGCATTTTCTATTTTTTTAGTAATTTGTGCTTTTTGTGCTTTATTTGCAACTATATTTATAAAGAAGTTATATAATTTCTATGCTTTATTAATTGCTGGATTAATATTATTTACAGCGGAAACTATTACAGGAGTATTTAAAGCGCCTATAGCATTTTTTATGTATTTAGTAAGTATGGCGGTATTATTCATGATAACACCGCGGATGCATGACAAGAAAAATAAAAAAATAAATAAAGCGTTTGGTATATATGCGCACAGTGCTTTGCCTTTATGCCTTGTATGTATTATTATAGCGTCTATTATAGCATTACCGTTTAGTACACATCCGGAAATCAGTATAGAAGCTGGAAATCAGATAAAAACATTTGAAGATGTTTTAAATTTATTTTCTTCATCTCAAAGAAATGCCTTTAGTTTAAGAAAAACCGGTTTTAGTCCGGATCCAACTAGATTGGGCGGTGATATTTCCTTAGACCATACAAATGTATTATCAATAAGTGCAAAAGAGCCAATATGGGAAAAAATATATTTAAACGGTTCAACAAAAAGGATATATAACGGCCAAATGTGGCTTAATTCTGATTCAGATTTTGAACCGTATGAACCTGATGGAGACAGATGGATATTCAATCACGATAATATGTTTGCATCATTAACTGTGAGCCCGTTGGACAGTGATATAAGCACTCTGTTTCTTACGGCCAATTATAATAATATTGATGTAGGTTCAAGCAGATTATTTCAAAATAATGAAGAGATAAGAGCCAGGCCGAGTATAAGAAGAAATGACAGCTATTCTTTTGATTTTTCATATTATAGCGAAAATGCAGATGATTTTAATAATTCTTATTATGACGATGAATATGATAATGATCTATTTAATGAAAATGGCGAAATTTTATATGGCAGGACAGCAGATGATGGATATGATAATTATATCTTAGATTATATATCGGGTATCAGATCGCAATATTTGCAATTGCCGGATACAGTAACAGACAGGGTATATGAATTAGCATATTCGATAACAGATAATTATAATTCTGATTATGAAAAAGCTAAAGCAATAGAAGATTATTTAAGGACGCTTGTATATACTCTCAAACCAGGTAGCCTTCCTGAAGGTTATGATTTTGTTGATTATTTCTTATTTGAAAGTAAAGAAGGTTATTGTACCTATTTTGCAACTGCAATGTGT
>CALWVB010000022.1 GCA_944384895.1 uncultured Clostridia bacterium
CAATCAGTATACGTATATTTTTGACAGGATTTTTTTGGTATTTTTATTTTTTGTTTTTTATTATTAAACAAAACTAATAAAAATAACATAATCCAAGACAAGTCAACTACTGCCGTTATTATAGGGGGGCGCCCGCGCAGCGCATCAAAGATGCGCTGGGACGCAAAATAATTTCTTAATTATTTAGGCTGAGTTAATAAGAGAAACTAGTATTATCTTAAATACTCATCATCTTTATATGGAGAATTATTTTGCATTGGCAACCATATAAATATGGTTGCCCCGCGGGCGCCCCCTACCATTTTGCAATCGGAAAATTTTTTTAATAATTATAAACGTTATTATATTTTATTATTATATAAATTTATAAAATAAATCCCCAGTTATTATAAAATAGAACTGGGGAAATTATTATTTTTTATTATTTAGTCTAATATTAGTTTAATATAACAGCAATTATTTCCATATCTTCATCGCCAGTATTAGCAATAGAATGATATTGGCCGTTACGAGTTATAGTAGCATCTCCCTGTTTTACTGGTAAAATATTGCCGTTATCATCAAAAGTACCGTTGCCTTTTATTATATAAAAAATTTCTTCTTCATTATTATGTATATGTTTACCGATGGAACAGCCTTTATGTAAAGTTATTTTAGCAATAAGACGGGCTTTTCCATCATATTCGCCTTTATTAAATAAATGCATAATTTCAACAGTGCCATCGCCGTCACGCATATGTTCACGCAGTTCTGTTATCATATTATCAGGTTGTTTTATCATAAAATTTCACGTCCTTTTTAAGATTATTATTTTATTATTAAAATTCCGGAGTATATTGTAATCGTTTTTCTATCCATTTAATTTGTTTTACAACGCAATTACGTATTTGTATATGGCTGCAATAAGCTTCAAATCCAATTTTTGCATTTTTTTGATTATCAATTGGATCCGGATCAGTAACCTCCATTATAAGCTGGCCATCGATACAAATAAAGCAGTGACCGTCAATACTACCAGCCTGGATAAAATATATTCTGCCAGGTTCAAATTTAAAAATAGGATTAGCTGCGTTTAATTTATAATCAGGTGATTTTTCTATACCGACTTTACCAGCCCACCAGCCTTCTACACCTGCTACATATGCAGTTGAACGGACATTGTTTTTTTCATCCCAGCTTCCATTCCACATAACGTTTATATCATGTGTGCATGGAGGAACTGTTCTTGCCTCAAATTCTACGGCTACATTACCAGGAAAATCAGCTTTTGATACAATCATACCGGGAAAATTACCGGGATTTTTACCGTTTAACCAGCCGTTTTCATACCACCACTGACCGGTATATTGATTCCAATCATCAAGAAAATTTTCATCAAAAGGCTTATTATATATAACAGGGGATTCATCTAAAAACATTTGTTTATGAAGCAAGGTTATCATAATTTTATCCTTCCTTTTTATTTGTATATTAATAAAATTATATCATAAAAATATTCTTATAAAAAGGAAAATTTTATTAAATATGTTTAATTATCTGAATGTAGCTCTATAATAACCAGTTCAGGACGATTAAATAATCTTGGAACAGAAGTTGTATTAGCTAAACCTCGGCTGACAATAGCAATAGAATCATTATCAAGTTTATATTTACCGCCGGAATAATCAGGCATCCATACCATATCAGGAGAAATAAGCCCTCCAATAAATGGAATATTAATTTGACCGCCGTGGAGATGACCGGATAAAATTAAATCATAATTTGCATCATTAAAACAATCGAGTAAATCAGCTCTATGAAATAATAATATATTATAACCATCCATTGAAAGAGAACTAGAAATAGCATCTTCAGTTATTTCTATAGCTTCTTCTTTATCCCATACATTTGGATCAGATATACCAGTGAGATATATTATATCATCCTGTTTTGCTAATGCGACTGTTTTATTATCAAGCACTTTAACTCCACATTCTTCAAATTTTTTCATTACATCTTCATAATCATACCGCCATATTTCATGATTGCCTGATACATAATATGTAGGTGCAATATTACAGCAATCCATAAGAAAATCATATACAGGCGTTAAATCAGTGACATATTCATCTATAATATCTCCTGTAAGAGCTATCATATCAGGCTGTTGTTTTTGCAATGCATCTTTTAAACCAATAGGTATTATACCATGTAAATCAGAAATCTGAGCTATTTTTAATCCATTAAAACTATTGCTTATTTCATCGTCTGAAACTTTATATGTTTTTATTTTAAGCCTGTCATCAAATGCAATGAGGACTAATATGCCTAATATAATTAATATTATTAATAATATAATAAAATAGGTTTTATATTTTAATAAAAACTTCTTCATATTAATCCCTCCACTAATATAAGTTATCAGTTATAAATACGTTTAAAATAATAGAATTATTACAAATTAAAACTGTAGAAATATTTAAAACAGTATATATTATAATATTAATATACATATGTAATAAAGATAACACAATATAAAAAGATATTAAAAAATTAATACAAATAAAAAACATAAAACGTAAAAGGTACATGTGATAAAGAGGGGCGCCTGCGCAGCGCATCTAAAAGATGCGCTAGTATGCAAAATAATACTTAATAATGAATCAAATCAAAAAGTAGCAGGATGTCCTTAATAAAAAACAATATTTATTTAGAGAAAAATTATTTTGCAGTAAACCGCCATATTTATTAAATATGGCGGTACGCAGGCGCCCCATAACATTAACCGGTATCATAATGTGTTTATTTTCTAATCATAGGTTTTTTACCTTTTTATGATTTATATTAATGTATGTTATATTTAATACAGAAAAATTTTAAAAAAATTTAAAAAAGTACTTGCATTTTATTATTTTATATGCTATAATACATTTCGTTCTTTGGAAAAAGGACAAACAAATCCAAATATGGTTGGTGCTTATGACGTTGAGGGTCCACCCGTTCCCATTCCGAACACGGTAGTTAAGCTCAACAGTGTCGAAGATACTTGGCTGGCGACGGCCCGGGAAAATAGATCAGTGCCGACTTTATAAACTGTCTTCCCAATAGGGAAGGCGGTTTTTTTTTATTAGTACCTTTAGACAGTTAAGAGAAGCAAAACAGGAAACTACTCTTTTAGAGCGTTGCTTTAAGAAAGCAGAGGATGGCTATGCGTTGTCCTTTAAAAATTTCTTGACTCACCGCTCTTTCTGATGAGCGATTATTATTTACTGTTATATATCAAAACTATTGATAACAGCGGGATAGAAATAGTTTTGGAAACAGACTTTCACAAAGGATGGAATTTTTAATATAGATTTATAAAAATATATGCAAATGCCATTTATTTGCTTATAGATAATAGGAAAAGCTATATTATCCTAAATCAAATAATATATAAAATATGCATTAAAATATTAAAGAAAACATCTCTGGTTACGTTGCCGTAAAGGGGGCGCCTGCGTGCAACCATATTTCATATGGTTGCCAAATGCAAAATAATTCTCCATATAAAGATGATGAGTATTTAAGATAATACTAGTTTTCCTTATTAACTCAGCATGGGTATTAAAAAAATTATTTTGCGTAAAGCGCATCCTTTGGATGCGCTGCGCAGGCGCCCCCATAAACGGTACTTTTACATTATCTGTTGCTTTTTTATTTTAGTCTTATTATTTATTCTTTTGTTTTGAGCGATTTAAATTATCTTAGAAATATCTTAGAAAATTTGATATATTGATAAAATTTGTGTACATTCTAGGAATAGAGCTTATAATAGATATTATACAAAATCTGTGTATAACGTTACATTACCAGCAGTTTTAATTATCATCGAATTTTTAATGAAGATTTATGGTATAATATCAAAAAAGTATGGTTTATATAATAAATTAGGGGAGTATATAAAAATGTCTTTTGTATATTTAGATAACAGCGCTACAACAAAGCCATGTAAACAGTCTATAGATGTATTAAACCAGACATTAATTGAAGATTGGGGTAATCCATCTTCATTGCATACATTAGGAATAAAAGCAGAAAAAATGATGAATGAAGCTAGGCAAAAAACAGCTAAATTAATGGGATGCATGGAAAAAGAAGTATATTTTACATCTGGTGGAACGGAAGCTAATAATATAGCTATACAAGGTGCAGCAAAGGCAAGAAAACGTTTAGGCAATAAAATAATTACAACTGAAATTGAACATGCATCGGTTTATGAAACTGTAAAAAATCTTGAAAAAGAAGGATTTGAAATAGTAACATTGAAGCCGCAAAATGGTGAAATTACTGCACGGATGTTTGAAGATGCTATTGATAAAAATACTATCCTTGTCAGTATGATGATGGTAAATAATGAAACTGGCGCATATCTTCCCATACAAGCTATAAAAAAGATAATACAAAAAAAGGAAGCACCAGCTTTATTCCATTGTGATGCTGTACAGGCATTTGGCAAAATGGAAATAAAACCAAACCGTTTAGGTATAGATTTAATGACAGTCAGCGGACATAAAATACATGCACCAAAAGGTATCGGTGCGCTGTATATATCAAAGGATGCTAGAGTATTGCCGTTATATGGGGGAGGGGAACAGGAAAAACATATCCGTCCAGGAACAGAATCTGTACCTTTAATATGTGCGTTAGGAGCTGCATGTGAAGCTGTAGGCAATATAAAAGAACATTTTAATAATGTATTAGCATTAAAAAATAAGCTTGTAGAAATGTTATCCGGCATTGATGAAGTGGTTATAAATTCTCCAGATGACGCATTGCCTTATGTATTTAATATTTCAGTAATGGGTATAAAATCAGAAACCATGCTGCATTATTTAGCTTCCAATAATGTCTATGTATCAAGCGGGTCAGCCTGTTCAAAAGGTAAAAAAAGCAGAACATTACAGCAGCTTGGATTTCCGGATGAAAAAGTTGATACTGCTTTAAGAATTAGTTTTTGCAGAGATAATACTATGGAAGATATAGAAATATTTGTTAAAGCTTTAAAATGCGGTATAAATAGTTTACAGAGAATAAAGAAATAGAGTAAATTTTATTCAAATATTAAGATTTTTTTCACTTTATATTATATTGCGTGTTATAGCTGCACTATGATATAATATCTTTTTGATATGATTAGTAAAATATAAATGGAGTGCAATTATGCAGGAAATTATTTTAATAAAATGCGGAGAATTAGCATTAAAAGGACTTAATCGTTCAACATTTGAACAAATGTTAATGAAAAATATTCGCAAAAAGTTAAGTTCAATAGGAGCAGTTAAAGTAAAAAGCGCACAGTCAACAATATATGTTACGCCTCAATATGATGATTTTGATATGGATGAGGCATCTGATAGAATAAGTAAAATATTTGGTATAGCAGCTTTTACACGCGCATGCGTTTGTAAAAAGGATATGCAAGATATTTTACAATGTATTAATGAATACAGTAAAGACGATTTATTAAATGCATCTACATTTAAAGTGAATGCAAAACGCTCAGATAAATCTTTTGAATATAAATCGCCGGATATCTGTGCTATGGCAGGGGAAAGTATATTAAATAATTTCCCTCATTTAACAGTAGATGTACATAATCCTGATACAATTGTAACGGTTGAAATAAGGGATTTTGGAGCATATATTCACTCTAGCCAAATACAGGGAGCTGGCGGTATGCCGGTCGGTTCTTCTGGACGGGCTATGCTGCTTATATCAGGCGGTATAGACAGCCCTGTAGCTGGATATATGATGGCAAAAAGAGGGATAGATTTAACCGCTGTACATTTTGCCAGTCCTCCATATACAAGCGAACGTTCAGAAATGAAGGTTCATGATTTATTAAAACAGGTATCGCAATATGCGGGAAGTATAGCATTATTTACTGTACCATTTACTAAAATACAGGAAGCAATAAGAGATAATTGCCAGGAAGAATATTCTACGCTTATTATGAGAAGGCTAATGATGAAAATTGCTACTAAATTAGCTCGCCGTCAGAGATGTGATGCATTGATAACAGGCGAATCATTAGGACAAGTTGCAAGTCAAACCATGTTAGCGTTAGGATGTACTGATGATGCGGCGGAATTACCTGTATTTAGGCCGTGTATCGGTATGGATAAGGATGAAATAATAGCAATTTCAAGAAAAATTGATACATTTGATATATCGATACAGCCATTTGACGATTGCTGTACAGTTTTTACTCCAAGGCATCCTAGAACACGTCCTAAACTCGAAGATGTAATAAAAATTGAAAGCGCAGTTGATTGGCAGCCAATGATAGTAGATGCAATTGAAAATACAAATAAAATTGTTATAGAATAAAAATAAGATTATTGCCGGATTAATATTAAAAGACGCATACAAGATAGGAGCGGTATTTATAAATGAACGCTGAAATATTATCTATCAGCAATGAACTTTTATATGGGGATGTTGTTAATGATAACGCCCAATATCTTTCTGTTCAAATGGAGAATATGGGTATAAATACAATTTGCCATACATCAATTCCATATAAAATGAAATTAATGGAAAAAGCATTAAATGATGTAAAAACACGCAGCAATATTGTATTTATAACTTGTGATATATATAAACCGGATTATAGAAATATAATTGAAACATTATCCAGAATATTTGGCGTTAGAACTGTACCATATACAGGCGGTTATTCAGAAATGGAACAAAAGCCTGATAATATTAACGAGCTCAAAAATATAAAATATCCGGCAAACAGCGTACTTTTTCATGATAATAATAGTAATATATTAGGATTTGCCTTTCAATCTGGCAGACAGATTATAATAATGCTGCCAAATACTCACAATGAATTGGTATATATTTTTGAAAATCATGTTTCCAGTTACCTTAATAAATTTTCAGTTGATTCTGTAAAATCTCATACTGTAAGAATATTTGGTGTTAGTATAAAAAAAGCCAGAAGCGTATTAAAAGATTATATTATAAAAGAAAATCCTATGGTAAGAATTTTTTCAGATAACGGTGAATGTGTAATAAAAATAACAGCTACTGCGGATAACCAGGATCATGCTAATCATATGATGGCGCCTATTATAGCAGAAATAAAAAAACGTTTTGGCAGGACAATATATGGAGTGGATGTTAATAATTTGCAGGAAGTTGTTGTTGATTTATTAAAACGTAAATCTATGACAGTATCGACTGCAGAATCATGTACAGCAGGACTTGTTTCAAAACGTATTACAGAAATTCCGGGCAGTTCAGATGTATTTACTTGCGGTATTACTGCATATGCAAATGAAATTAAAACATCAATATTAGGTGTTAAAGCTGATACAATTGAAAAATATGGTGCAGTTAGTCCAGAAGTTGCAGCAGCTATGGCTATAGGCGTAAGAAGAGTAAGCGGTACAGCATTAGGTATTGGAATTACAGGTATAGCCGGTCCTGGCGGAGGCACTATAGAAAAACCAGTAGGGCTTGTATATGTTGCTTTAGCTGACAGCGGCAGGGTATGGGTTAAAAAATTAAGAGCAGCTCAGGGACGAGAAAGAGAATATATCCGTTCACTTGCAGCGTCAAATGCTCTTGATCTTGTAAGAAGATATTTAGACGGCCTGCCGGATCTTCCAGCTGGAGCTATATCACTTAATTCATATAAGACTAATAGAGACTTTCTGGATGCTATTACACCGGAATTTGAAAATAATAAAAAGAAAAGTAATATAGATGAAGATGGAATTGAAAAAGTTATTGTTGTAGATGAAAACTTTAATAATCCTAAAATGATGAAATCTTCAAAAAAGTGGCTCTTATGGGTTCTATTAATAATTGTTCTATTAGCAGTAACATTAGCTATATTATGGTTTACACCTTTAAATCCATTTGGCAATGCGGATATAGCATCTAATCCTGAATCAAATCCGGCGGTTATAAATAATTTGTCTCAGTTATCAGATTTATTTAATTTTATATTATAATAAAATATAATAACGTTTATAATTTTTAAGAAAATTTTCCGATTACAAAAGGGTAGGGGGGCGCCCGCGGGGCAACCATATAAATATGGTTGCTAATGCAAAATAATTCTCCATATAAAGATGATGAGTATTTAAGATAATACTAGTTTCTCTTATTAACTCAGCCTAAATATTTAAGAAATTATTTTGCGTCCCAGCGCATCTTTGATGCGCTGCGCGGGCGCCCCCTATAATAACGGCAGTAGTTAACTTGTCTTGGATTATGTTATTTTTATTAGTTTTATTTATATTATAGTAATGTTATAATAAAGATAATTGTTATATAATATTGTTATAGTATTTCGTTTTATATAATTTGCGGTTAAAAGTATTTTTGTTACTCTCATATAGTATTTAATTATACTATATGGGGTTTTTTAGTTATATTAAAATACAGATATTACAAATATACAAAAACGCCTCATAACAATAAATAGTTATGAGGCGTATAAAATTCAAAATTTATTTAGCATATTCAATAGCACGGCTTTCACGGATAACATGAACTTTAATTTGTCCTGGATAATCCATACTGCCTTCAATTTGTTTAACAATATCACGTGCTAGAAGTACCATAGCGTCATCATTGATAATTTCAGGTTTAATCATTATACGGATTTCACGTCCAGCCTGAATAGCATAAGAACGTTCTACACCTTCAAATGAATTAGCTATTTCTTCAAGTTTTTCAAGACGTTTTATATAATTTTCAAGATTTTCACGTCTTGCGCCAGGTCTTGCAGCTGATATAGCATCTGCGGCCTGTACAATACAAGCAACAATAGTTTTTGGTTCAACATCTCCATGATGAGCATGTATAGCATGTATAACAGCTTCGCTTTCCTTATGTTTACGTGCAACATCTACACCTAATTCAACGTGAGAACCTTCCATTTCATGGTCAAGAGCTTTACCAATATCATGAAGAAGGCCAGCTCTACGGGCTACAGTTGGATCTATGCCCAGTTCCGATGCCATAACTCCGCATAAAGAAGCGACTTCTAAAGAATGCTTTAATATATTCTGGCCATAACTTGTGCGGTAACGCAAACGGCCTAATAATTTAACAAGTTCCATATGCATACCATGTACGCCGGCTTCAATAACAGCGCGTTCGCCTTCAGCTTTAATGGTTGCATCAACTTCACGTCGTGCTTTTTCTACAGTTTCTTCTATACGTGCCGGATGAATACGGCCGTCAGAAATAAGATTTTCTAAAGCGATTCTTGCTACTTCACGCCTTACTGGTTCAAAACAAGAAAGGGTAATAGCTTCAGGTGTATCGTCTATTATAAGATCAACGCCCGTGAGAGTTTCAAGGGCGCGTATATTCCTGCCTTCACGACCAATAATACGGCCTTTCATTTCTTCATTTGGTAAAGGTACTACTGATACAGTAGCTTCTGCAACATGATCAGCAGCGCAACGCTGAATAGCCTGAGAAATAATTTCTCTTGCTTTTTTATCAGCTTCATCTTTTGTTTGCTGTTCAATATCCATAATTTTAACAGCTTTTTCATGAACAAGATCATTTTCAAGATTGCTTAATAAATATTCTTTAGCTTGTTGTGCAGTAAAACCGGAAATACGTTCAAGCATTTCCATTTGACCTTTTTTAAGAATTTCTACTTCAGCTAATTTATCATCAGCTTCTTTTAATTTTACTCCTAAATTTTCTTCCTTCTTTTCAAGATTATCTAACTTGCGGTCCATTGACTCTTCTTTTTGAGTAAGCCTTCTTTCCTGCCTTTGCAGTTCTGACCGCCTTTCACGAATATCCTTATCAGCATCACTTCTGAGTTTATGAATTTCGTCTTTAGCTTCAAGAAGGATTTCCTTTTTTCTAGCTTCAGCGCCTTTTATGGAATCGCTTACTATACGTTTTGCCTCGGTTTCAGCAGATCCAATTGCAGCTTCTGCTACATTTTTGCGATGTTTAATACCGGCCCTAAAGGCTATTATACCGGCAATAACAGCTCCTAATAATAATGAACCTATACACAATAATATAACGGTAGTTGTGTCCACTATTTTAATCGCACCTCCTCTTATTTGGTTTATTTCTAATCAAAAACATAATAAGAGTAATGCCAATTAATACTCCAACTTTGTATGCTTATTCAATTTTCAATTAATAAAACTTATAACTTAATATTTATATTTTATAAAATTATATTAAAAATAAGGATATAAATCTATATAAGAATACGCTGTTTTGCGAATCAATCAGAATTACCCTTTTTAGTGTATACACATAAGAACACACTTTAATTAATATTTTACGTCTTTCAATAGCCTATGTCAAGGTATTTTATGCAATTACGTTAAAATTTTCCCATTTTATACCTTTTGTATTATTTAACATAATTTGCCATTATTTACTTTTTCTGGTATAATCTTTTTTAATATTTATGCACAGTTTAAAGGATGTAATACTGATATGAAAAATTTTGATATGCTCGTAATAAAAATACATTCTCTTGTTATTTTTAGAAATTTGCTTAATGATAATATAATAAAAAAATTAATTAAGCTTATTAAAATTGATAACAATGATCTTGAATTATTTGTAGATACATATGCTGATTTTTGTTCAGCTTTATTTAATTATAATAATAATCTTAGCGATTATATATTAAATTTAATATTGGAAGATGATAATTTCTTTGTTAAAAATTATTGTAAAGATGAATTTCCATCAAGTGAAAATCAAAAGATGCTTATGAATGAACTGGATATATTGCATGATCTCAGCCTTATCTCAAGTGATATGGTATGTTATGGCTGTGAATATGAAGGATATCTTCCACAATGGGAAATTTCAGGTTATGATTTTCAGGCTTTATATTTTGAAAGAATTAAAAATATTGATAAACATGGATATGGTATTTTTGCTAAATATCATATATTTACTATTGATAACAGTAATATTATCCCAGTAAAAAACCCAGAAAAGATTTTATTGTCTGATTTAAAGGGATATAATATGCAAAGGCAGCCTGTTATTGATAATACAATTGCATTATTAAATAATAAAAAAGCAGAAAATATACTGCTATACGGCGATGCTGGAACAGGTAAATCAGCTACAGTAAAGGCTGTTGCAAATGAATATAAGGATAAAGGGCTGCGGTTAATAGAAATAAAAAAGAATCAGCTATATCAAATCCCTGTTATAGTTGAAAAATTATATAATAATCCGCTTAAATTTATATTTTTTATAGACGACTTAAGTTTTCAAAACAGTGATGATGATTTTGCAGCGCTGAAAGCTATTCTTGAAGGTTCGGTATCTGCGCCAGCTGATAATATAGTAATTTATGCTACTAGTAACCGCAGACACATTATAAAGGAAACATTTTCTGACCGTGATGGAGATGATATACATAGAAGGGATACTATGGAGGAAATTTCTTCTTTAAGTGATCGTTTCGGTATAGTTATAACGTTTTCAAGGCCGGAGAAAAAACAATATACCCAGATAGTATCCGAATTAGCACAGCAATATGGCATTAATATGAATATCGATGAGCTTATAATACAAGCGGAGGCTTATGCAATACGTAAGGGTGGACGTACTCCAAGGGCAGCTAAACAATTTATACAAATGTTAAAAGCTAAACAATAACTAGTATTACGGCAGAGCAGTGAGTATATGATAATTCTGAAAGGTATTGTACCGTCACACAAGCTAAAAAACATGAATTTACGCCGCTTGCATTATCTGACCTACTGCTCATAAAGAAACTTTTGCGCATAGAATCAAGGCAATTTTATTTATTAGCCTTTTGATAATGATTTGTTTTGCTAATTTCTTTAAGCTAAAGCTTTTTGACTTTTTTCAGCAGAGCCTGGGGAGAGTTATTTCTCTTAAGAATGCTAATAATAAAACAGTGTATGGAGTATAATTATTTCTCCATACACTGTTTTATTATTATCCCCTTTAGGGAGTAAAGCGACGAAGGAGCGAAAAAGAAAACCACCCGCTATGCGGGAGGGAAATAAAAGTTTATACCAAAAAATCACCAATCAAGTACAATAAGGGTGTTCAGGCCTATTGTACAAAGAAAGGTGATTTTAATGGCAAATCAAACAAATAGTCTGTCGCATACAAAGTGGATGTGCAAATATCACATCGTCATAGTACCCAAATATAGAAGAAAAATTATCTATAACCAATACAGAGCAAGCTTACGAGAAATAATAAGACTGCTTTGCAAATACAAGGGAGTAGAAATTATAGAGGGGCATATGATGCCGGATCACGTACACTTGCTTTTAAGTATACCACCAAAGCAAAGTGTGTCAAGCTTCATGGGGTATTAAAAAGGGAAAAGCGCACTGATAATGTTTGACAAACATGCAAACCTGAAATACAAGTATGGGAAGAGGCACTTCTGGGGAGAAGGCTATTATGTAAGTACGGTAGGGCTCAATGAAGCAACGATAAAGAAATACATAGAAGACCAGGAGAAGCACGACATGGCATTAGACAAACTCAGTGTAAAGGAATACGAAGACCCTTTTAAGGGTAGCAGGTAATACGAACGCCCTTTAAGGGGCACGCAAAAGAGGCAAAGGCAATAGGCTTGAACACATGTGAAAGCCAGCGCCTTGAGACGCTGGCCGGTAACATGGGCTTATAGCCCTTGTTCATACCACCCGTCAAACGGGGGGTTATGATTTATTTCATTACAGCACCAGAACTTGCAGAACTAACTAGCCTTGAATACCGTGAAAGCCAACCGGTTTTAATATTAGGTTCGCGTAAAATTAGATTTTTTCGACGTTCATCCAGTTGTTCATCAGTAAGCTTAACATTAATACTATTATTAGGTATATCAATCTCAATAATATCGCCTTCATTGATTAAAGCAATATTTCCGCCGGATGCCGCTTCCGGACAAACATGTCCGATAGCCGCGCCGCGTGATGCGCCGCTAAAACGTCCGTCAGTAATAAGAGCGACGTCTTTATCTAGTTCCATACCAGCTAAAGCTGAAGTTGGATTGAGCATTTCACGCATACCAGGACCGCCTTTAGGACCTTCATAACGAATTACAACAACATCACCTTTATGAATATTACTGTTATATATAGCATTGATAGCGTCTTCTTCGCAGTCAAATACTCTTGCAGGTCCGGAATGTGTTAACATTTCAGCAGCTACAGCAGAACGTTTTACTACGCATCCATCCTGAGCGATATTTCCCCATAAAACAGCGATACCGCCGGTTTTACTATATGGATTTTCTATCGAACGTATGACGTTTGTATTACGATTTACAGCATTTTTTATATTTTCAGCTACAGTATTACCTGTTACAGTCATAAGAGAAGTATCAATTAAATTATCTTTAGCCAACTCAGCCATAACAGCTTTTATGCCGCCTGCATTGTCAAGATCCTGAATATGAGTAGGACCGGCAGGAGCCAGATGGCATAAATTTGGTGTTTTTGAACTTAATTTATTAATTATATCAAGATTAAGTTCAATGCCAGCTTCATTTGCAATAGCAAGCAGATGAAGTACGCTGTTTGTACTGCATCCTAAAGCCATATCAACAGTAAGGGCATTACGAATGGACTTTTCATTAATAATCTGTCTTGTTGTGATATTATCTTTAATAAGCTGCATAATTTGCATACCAGCTTTTTTTGCAAGCTGTATTCTTGCACTTTTTACAGCAGGGATTGTACCGTTTCCAGGTAAAGCAATACCTATAGCTTCACTTAAACAGTTCATACTGTTAGCTGTATACATACCAGCACAGGAACCGCAGCCTGGACAAGCATTTTTTGTAATAAAATCAAGCTTGTTATCGTCAATTATACCAGCTTTCCGCGCGCCTACCGCTTCAAACATACTGGAAAGGCTGATTTCTTCATTTTCACTATTTATACCAGCCATCATAGGGCCGCCGCTGCATACAATAGCAGGGATATTAAGTCTTGCTGCCGCCATAATCATACCTGGTACGATTTTATCACAGTTTGGTACTAATACAAGGCCGTCAAAACAATGAGCCATAGCCATAGTTTCAACTGAATCAGCTATTAATTCACGGGATGCAAGTGAATATTTCATACCAATATGCCCCATAGCAATACCGTCGCATACGCCTATAGATGGTATTAAAATAGGAGTACCGCCAGCCATCCTAACACCATCTTTTACCGCCTGGGCAATTTTATCAAGATGAATATGACCAGGGACAATTTCACTATAGGCAGATACAACACCGATGAGTGGACGGGATAATTCTTCATCAGTATAACCGCAGGCATAAAAGAGGGAACGATTTGGTGCACGTTCTACACCTTTTGTAACATTATCGCTTCTAAGCTGCATTTTTATCAGCCTCCTTTTTATCAAATATAAACATTCAGTAGGCATAGAAAATTATTGTATTATTATAAAACAATATTAATAAAAGAGTGGTATTTAAAACTAAAAAAGCAGAATTGCTTTACAATATGGTTTAATATGTGCAGATAATATTATTATTTTTGATTAAATAAAAGGTTACAGAAGAATAACTAATAATTTATAATGTTATAACTTTTGTATTGGTATATATAAAGGGAAACTAAATAATAAAATCAAAAAAACTGTATAACAAATATAAATAAAGCACAGAAAGCTGAAAGGTTCCGCTGATAGGGGGGCGCCTGCGCAGCGCATCTCTTAGATGCGCTCGATGCAAAAATACAGTATTCAGAAAATATAAGGTTATATTAATATAAGTGTATTTTTGCATATTGCAACCATATAAAATATGGTTGCGCGCAGGCGCCCCCACTTCTAAGGGTAACGTATCCGAAGATGTTTTTACTTTGATTATTTATGGTTGAATATTGTGTAATTTAGATGAGTTTTGAATATTTAATTTTCAATTTCTACTGCTCCCGCAAAAGTGATATAAAGATGAGATGTTATATCTAATAAATCTACTGGACAGTAGGAATATTATCTTTACAAAGGTAGACACCCTAAATTACGGCAGGGCTTGCGCACAGGGTAAACCGGCAAAGATAAGGAAATTACCGGGCGGCAGGGATGTTATTCTTGCCAAAGTATACACCGCGATTTGCAGCGCGGCTTCGCGCATCGGAATAGGATAAAGAAGTAAACCAATCGGGCGGCAGGGATGTTATTCTTGCCAAAGTATACACCGCGATTTGCTACGCGGCTTCCGTGCATAGGAATAGGATGAAGAAGTAAACGTACCGGGTGGTAGGATGATATCATCGCAAGGGTACACACCACGATTTGCAGCGCGACTTCGTGTATAGGAACCGGATAATAAAGTAAACCAATCGGGTGATATGGATGCTGTTCTCGCCAAAGTACACACCACGATTTGCTACACGGCTTCGTGTATAGGAACCGGATAATAAAGTAAACCTACCGGACGCAGGAATGATATCCTTGCAAGGGTACACACCGCGATTTGCAGCGCGGCTTCGCGCATCGGAATAGGATAAAGAAGTAAACCTACCGGGCGGCAGGGATGATATCCTCGCAAGGGTACACACCACGATTTGCTACGCGGATTCGTGTATAGGAACCGGATAATAAAGTAAACCAATCGGGTGATATGGATGCTATTCTTGCCAAAGTAAACACCACGATTTGCTACGCGGCTTCGCGCATCGGAATAGGATAAAGAAGTAAACCAATCGGGTGATATGGATGCTATTCTTGCCAAAGTAAACACCACGATTTGCAGCGCGGCTTTCGCGCTATTTTTTAAGCCAGCTCATCATATCACGTAATTTTTTACCGACCTTTTCGAGCGGATGTTCAGCTTCCATACGACGGGTAGCAAGGAACTTAGCACGGCGGCCAGCACGGTTTTCAGAAATCCATTCGCTTGCAAAAGTACCGTCTTGGATTTCACGAAGTACATTTTTCATTTCTTTTCTGGTGTCTTGAGTGATAATTCTTCTACCAGTACGATAATCGCCGTATTCAGCCGTGTCGCTGATAGAATAACGCATCATGGCAAATCCACCGCTATTTATAAGGTCAACAATAAGCTTCATTTCATGGATACATTCAAAATATGCCATTTCAGGAGCATAGCCAGCTTCAACAAGAGTATCAAATCCAGCTTTCATTAATTCAGTAACACCGCCGCAAAGTACAGCTTGTTCACCAAATAAATCGGTTTCAGTTTCCTCTTTGAAGGTAGTTTCGATTATACCAGCACGCCCAGCGCCAATACCTGCTGCATATGCTAAAGCATAATCTTTAGCTTTGCCGGAATAATCCTGATGTACAGCGATAAGAGATGGTACGCCTTTTCCTTCAAGATATTGGCTTCTTACTGTATGGCCAGGACCTTTTGGAGCTACCATAATAACATCGATATTTTCAGGCGGATTGATTTGCTTATAATGAATATTAAAACCATGTGCAAACATAAGGATATTACCTTCTTCAAGATTTGGTGCGATCTGAGAAGCATAAATATCAGCTGCCTGCTCATCTGGTACAAGCATCATGATAAAATCGCCGGCTTTAGCAGCGTCTGCTACTTCCATTACTTTTAATCCAGCTTTTTGGGCTTGTTCCCATCTTGCAGAACTTTTACGCAAACCAACTATAACGTCAGCGCCGCTTTCTTTGAGATTTTGCGCATGAGCATGTCCTTGGCTGCCATAACCGATTATTGAAATGGTTTTACCATCTAAAAGACCTAAATTACAATCTTTGTCATACATCATGTTAATCATAATAAATTCCTCCAATAAAGTAAAATTAAATGTTTTTATAAATATTAGGTAAAAATATAAAAATATCAGGTAAAAGGGGCGCCCGCTCATCGCATCAAAGATGCGATTTATGCAAATGCTGTTTATGAATTATTCATGATAGAGCAAACAGTATTCTTATAGCCACAGCATTTGCATTTGCAACCGAATGGTTGCCAGCGGGCGCCCCCACTGTTAATACGGTTGCCAAATTGATTTTTTATTGGTTAAAGTTTAAATAAAGACTCTAAAGAAATAATTTTTATAAGTTTATCTGGCTAAAGCTGTAATACCTGTACGGCACATTTCTATAATATCATATTGCTGTAATACAGTTAAAAACGCATCTATTTTATTTGGTATGCCAGTCAATTCTACTACCATGGAACCAACTGATAAATCAACGATATGCGCGCCGTAAATATTAGCAACTTCATGGATAATAGAACGCATAGTCTCATCAGCGCGTATTTTGACTAATAAAAGTTCTCTGAATAAGGAAGTGTTCTCATCAAGAGGGAAAATATCAATAGTTTCCTGCAATTTGGATGTTTGTTTCATTAATTGTTCAAGCATATCCTGATCGCAGTGCACTACTATGGTTATTCGAGAAATTTCCGCATCAGTTGTAGCTGATACAGTCAGCGAATCAATATTATATCCTCTTTGGCAGAATAAATTTGCTATTCGTGCTAATACACCGGAATGGTTTTTTACTAATACGGAAATAACATTTCTTTTAACCGGCTGCATAAAATTTACCTCCTTTATTTTATATTTAATCCCATTGTGTAATGACATCATCGATTGTACCGCCTGCTGGGATCATAGGCAATACATTTTCATCTTTATTAATAGAACAGTCTATAATACAGGGACAATTTGCGTTAAGCGCAGTATTAAATGCTTCTTTAAATTCATCAGGGCTATTAGTTCTAAAACCTTTAGCTCCAAAAGCTTCGGCGAGCTTTACATAATCAGTTTTACGATTAGGTGAAGTGGATGAAAATCTGCTGTTATAAAATATTTTCTGCCATTGGCGAACCATACCTAATACGGTATTATTCATAATAACAGTGATTATCGGTAGATTATAGCTTACAGCAGTACACACTTCATTGAGATTCATATGAAAGCTTCCATCACCAGTGATATGTATAACCTTTCTTAAATCGCCAACTGCTACTTTTGCGCCTATAGCAGCGCCATAACCAAATCCCATTGTACCAAGGCCTCCGGAAGTTAAAAATGACCTGGGTTTTGTACGGCGATAATATTGCGCTGCCCATATTTGATGTTGACCAACATCGGTTACGATTATAGCATCTTCACCAGCCATACTTGATATGGTATCCATAACCTGATGAGGTTTTAATATTTTATCAGAATCAATAGGTTTATAATCATTTTTTTGCCAAGTATTTATTTGTTCCATCCATTCAAATCTATCCTGTTGATTTATTTTAGGCAATATTTTATTTAAAAAATATTTAGCGTCGCTTACAACACTGTAATCAATATGAACATTTTTATTTATTTCACTTGCATCTATATCAACATGGATTATTTTTGCATTATTAGCAAATTTTTTAGTATTTAATGCAACTCTATCAGAAAAACGCATACCAATTGCAATAATAAGATCAGATTTTTCCATAGCATAACCGGAAGTTAGCTGGCCATGCATACCAACCATACCCATATTAAGCGGATGATCATAGCTTAATACTCCAGTACCCATTATCGTATGGCAGGTTGGGATATTGGATTTTTCTATTAATTCTGTAAGTTCTTGTGAACTTTCAGAGGATATTATACCACCGCCAAATAATAATACTGGACGTTTAGCATTATTAATTTCATCACTTATATTGTTGAGAATATCGTTATCAATAGAATAACTTGGATGGTCAATAATAGGCAGTTTATCAGTAAATTCACATTTAGCTGCTGTAATATCTTTAGGTATATCTACTAATACAGGACCTTTTCTTCCTGTATTAGCTATTTTAAAAGCTTCTCTTAATATATCAGCTAAATCCTCGACATGATGTACAATATAATTATGTTTTGTCACTGACATTGTAATACCAGCTATATAAACTTCTTGGAAACTATCCCTTCCGATAAGGTTAGTACTGACATTGCCGGTAATAGCAACCATAGGAACAGAATCCATATAAGCAGTGGCAATACCTGTTACAAGATTAGTAGCGCCAGGACCGGAGGTTGCTATAACAACGCCGGTTTTACCCGTAGCTCTTGCATAACCGTCGGCAGCATGCGCAGCGCCCTGTTCATGTGCGGTCATAATATGTTTTATACGGTCACGGTTTTCATATAACGCATCATATATATTGAGTACAGCGCCTCCTGGATATCCAAAAACAGTAGTAGCTCCCTGTTCTATTAAAACTTCTGCTAATATTTGTGCTCCTGTAAGTTTCATATTGTTCCTCCTTTGGAATTTTATGAAAGATTATGATTAAAAAAGCCCTTGTCTCTTAATATTTGTAAGAGACAAGGGCGAATATGCTCCTGCGGTACCACTCTAATTGCTGTTATAAAAAACAACCACTCAAATAAACGTCTGCCGGGATTTTAACCCAGTTAAACATTCAAACATTATAACGTATGTTAACCGTCCAAGCCTACGCAGATATCATACAAATACCCTTCAGTTGGCAGCTCAGGGACTACCTTCACGCAACCGCAGTACTACCTTACACCATCCGGCAGTTCTCTTTGACATTGAATATACGCTACTCTTTCCCGTCATTGCATTATATAATTTTTATTTTGTTGTAGTGAATTATATATCTTTTGTCATCTCGTGTCAAGTATGATAGAGGTAAAAATATTTCCAATAATTCATATATAAATTGTATAGTATAACAAAATAATACATGAATAAAACTGTTTTAATATAAAACAAAGTAAGTATTGAGAAAATTTATCTTAACAAAAAATAGAAAACAGATAAATACCATTGCCAGGCAGTGGGGCGCCTGCTTAGCGCATCTTTGATGCGCTTGGTGCAAAAATACTTTGTTCAGAAAGTATAAGATTATATTAATTTAAAAGTATTTTTGCATATTGCAACCATATAAAATATGGTTGCTAGCAGGCGCCCCATTTTAACGTTACGGAACCGGAAATGTTTTATATTATTTTAATCTATAAGGGTTTTATATTAATTTTTAATAAGGTTTATGAGATATTTTGTAATGTTATAATTTAGGATAATACGGTTTTGTTAATATATTAATTATAATAAAAATTTGTAAATTAATAAAAAATCATAAAGCCTGAATATATGCATAAAATATATTATAAGTTATAGAATTAAGTTTTTTAAACAATATAATATTATTATATCCGCTTGCAATTTTTTAGAATTTTGGTAAAATATATTGTATAATATTATAGAAAGAAATGTAAAATTTTTTAAAGAATATAAAAATTGCTTTATTAATATATTTTTCTATGATATTATTTGCAAGGCGGACAGGGAGGATTCATAATAAAATGATAAAACTGCAAAATCCGCTGGGCATTATAGAAATTTCTGAGGAATATATTGCAAAATTAATTTCAAATACCGCGGCTTGCTGTTATGGAGTTTTAGAAATACCTAATATTAAACCATCGCAGGAATTAAACTGTGATATTTTTAAAGATGGTTATAAAGGTAAATGCGTAAAGGTAACAGCAAATGATGATAAACTTATCATAGATTTGCATATTATTGTTATTTATGGTATTAATATAGCAGCAACAGTCAAAAGCGTTATAAATAAAATACGGTTTGTATTAAAAGAATGCACAGGAATGAATGTCGGCATGGTAAAAGTTTATGTCGATGGCATGAGATCAGAATAATTTGAACTGTTTATATAAATATAGCAACAGTTTAACATCAAGGGAGTTGTTATAATTGATTCAGGGAAATATGCTGCGCGACGCTATAATCTCAGCAGCTAACAGCATTGCTAATAACCGCAAGGCTGTAGATGATTTAAATATTTTCCCGGTTCCAGATGGGGATACTGGTACAAATATGTCGATGACAGTTGGCGCGGCTTCAAAAGAACTCGCGCATTTTAATATTGATGAAGTGGGTGAAGTAGCATCCTGTGCTGCTTCTGCAATGCTCAGGGGAGCAAGAGGAAATTCTGGAGTTATAACCTCCCTTTTATTTAGAGGTTTTGCTAAAGGATTAAAAGATAAAAATTTTGCAACCGGCGAAGATTTGGCTAATGCTATGACTCTTGGAGTAGAAGCTGCATATAAAGCTGTTATGAAGCCTACAGAGGGAACAATTTTAACTGTAGCAAGGATAGCAGCAGAAAAAGGCCGTGCATCAGCCGCAGCCGGAGCGGATGCTGTTGAAGTATGGAACGCTATGTGTAAAGGCGCTGAAGAAGCTTTAGAAATGACTCCGGAATTATTACCGGTATTAAAGAAAGTCGGCGTTGTTGATGCAGGCGGTAAAGGCTTAACGCTTATCATGAACGGTATGAAATCTGTTTTTGAAAATGGCGTTATTGTAAAAAGCCAGACAGATGATAATAAACAAACGGAAGAAGATTTTATAGCTGTAACGCAAAAAAATGCAGCAGCTGAATATGAAGGCGAAATCACATTTACTTATTGTACTGAATTTATTATAGAAAGGGATCAAAAAATAGAAAAAGATCCTCTTGATTTGCGTAAATATCTTGAAAGCATAGGCGATTCAGTTGTTGTAGTAGATGATGAAGAAATTATAAAAGTTCATGTGCATACTGATAATCCAGGTAATGCTATCCAGCATGGCCTTGAATATGGTATGATGATATCAAGTAAAATTGAAAATATGCGTAAACAGCATGAACAGGCTAAAAAAGATGCTGGTATTGTTGACAATGAACCGGAAGAAGATTATGCTGAGCCGGTTGAAGATATAGGATTTGTATCTGTTGCAGCTGGTAACGGTGTTAAAGATTTATTCCGTGATTTAGGTGTAAATCAAATTGTTTCCGGCGGTCAGACTATGAATCCATCAACTGAAGATATTTTAAAGGCTGTATTAAAAGTACCAGCAAAAACTGTATATGTTCTGCCTAATAATAAAAATATAATAATGGCGGCTGAACAGGTTATCCCTCTTGCTGACCGTAAAGTTATTGTTGTGCCTACAAGGACTATACCTCAAGGTATTTCTTCTATGATGGCATATGATCCGGATGCCTCAGATGAAGAAAATCTTATGAGTATGGTTAAAGCCGCTGATAATGTATCAACCGGTATGATTACCTTTGCTGCAAGAGATTCTGAATTTGACGGCCATAAAATAAAACAAAATGAAATTATGGCGCTTGATAACGGTAAATTAGTATTTACTGAAAAATCACCTGTAAAAGCAGCTATTAAGCTTATAAGAAGCCTTACTAAAAAGGATACTCAGTTTATTACTATCCTTTATGGTGAAGGAATAACAAAAGAGCAGGCTAATGAACTTTACCGTAATATTTCTTCAAAAGTATCAAATGATGTGGAAATTACTATGGTAAACGGTGGCCAGCCGGTATATTATTTTATAATTTCTGTAGAATAATAATTTGTTTTAATTTAGGATTATTTTTAAGGAGCGGTTTTTTAGGGAAATGTATTGTGAATCTATTTTTGCAATACGAAGTTTTCCTTATTAATCGCTCTTTTGTTATGATTTGTTATAATATAAAAATTTAAAATTATAAATAGAGGAGGTGTAAAAAATATATAATCTTTTAGATAATGATATAAAATATATAAAAGGTGTAGGTCCTAAAAGAGCTGAACTTTTAAATAAATTAGGGATATATACAGTCAGGGATATTTTAAAATATTATCCGCGGAATTATGAAGACTGGTCCAATCCGGTTTTATTAAAAGATACAGATTCGGAAACAAAATACTGTATAAAAGCTTTTGCCGTTAGTAACCCTAAAAGGCATATTATCAGAAGAGGTATGATATTATTTAAGTTTAGGGCAAGTGACGGAGAAAATTTAATGGATATTACTATATTTAATAGTAAATACCAGGCGGAAAAAATTAAAATTGGAAAAGAATATTTATTTTATGGTAAGGTTGATAAAAAAGGACGTTTATATGAAATGTCAGCGCCGGAAATAGAATATGCTGATAATAATGAAAGAATAAGGCCGATTTATTCACAAACAGCAGGGTTATCAACTAAGATTATAGAAAAAACATTAGCTCAAATATTAAGTGATAAAGAATTTGTATTAACAGATATATTACCACAGGCTTTACGGGAAAAATATAAGCTGTGTTCTATAAAATATGCACTTAAAAATATACATTTTCCTCAGTCGGATGACGCATTAAAAACAGCTCGGAAAAGATTAGTTTTTGATGAATTGTTTATATTTCAAATAGCAATGAAAAAATTACGGCACAGAGTAAAAAGAGATACATCTGCTGTAATAAAACAAAATTATTCATCAGAATTTTTTAATATGCTGCCGTTTAAACCTACAAATGCACAAATAAGAGCGGTAAATGATTGTATTAACGATATGTCCTGTCCAAATCCTATGAGCCGGCTTTTACAAGGAGATGTAGGTTCAGGTAAAACTGCGGTTGCAGCTGCAATATGCTATAATGCGGCAAAAAATGGATTCCAGTCAGCTTTAATGGCGCCAACTGAAATATTAGCAGTACAGCATTATGATTCATTATCGCAGTTATTAACACCAGCCGGGATAAAAACAGCATTGCTTACAGGATCAACAACAGCGGCTGATAAAAGGGATATACGTCAGGGATTGGCTGATGGAAGTATACAATTTGTTGTAGGGACGCATGCATTATTACAGGAAAATGTTATATTTAAAGCATTAGGTTTAGTTGTAACCGATGAACAACATAGATTCGGTGTATCACAAAGAGCATGTTTAGCTGGAAAAGGTATTAATCCGCATTTATTAGTTATGTCGGCAACACCTATCCCGAGAACACTTGCTTTAATTATATACGGTGATCTTGATATATCGGTTTTGGATGAATTACCGCCGGGCAGACAAATAATAGAAACATACCGTATTGACAGCGGTAAAAGGCAAAGAGCTTATAATTTTATAAAAAAACATCTTGATATGGGTAGACAAGCTTATATAGTATGTCCGTTAGTTGAACAAAATCAAAGCGAATTAACAGCAGCTACAGTATATGCTGATGAAATATCGCAAAAATATTTCACAAATTATAATGTAGGGCTTTTATATGGTAAAATGAAACCATCACAAAAAGAAGCGGTTATGAAAGATTTTGCTGAGGGGAAAATACAGTTGTTAGTATCAACGACAGTAATAGAAGTTGGTATAGATGTACCAAATGCAGTTATTATGCTTATAGAAAATGCTGAACGGTTTGGTTTATCACAGCTTCATCAGTTAAGAGGCCGTGTCGGAAGAGGAAAATATAAATCATATTGTATATTGGTATCAGATGCAAAAGGCGATATAGCAAAGAAGCGGCTTAATGTTATGTGCGCTACTAATAATGGATTTATAATAGCTGATGAAGATTTAAAACTGCGTGGCCCAGGCGACTTTTTTGGCAGCAGGCAGCATGGCTTGCCTAATCTTAATATTGCTGATTTACATGGCGATATGGATATATTAAAGCTTGCGCAGGATGCAGCTGCTCAATTATTGGAAAATGATCCTGAACTTATGGATAATGATAATCGTTTTATAAAGGCAGAGACAGAAAAAATATTTGAAGATATTGGTGAATATGGTCTTAACTAGTATAAATATGCTGTTGAAAAAATATATGGACTAATATATAATATTCAGGATAAAATGTTAATTTTATGGAGACGACATAATGCAGAAATATTTTGAAAAATTATATCGAGAAAATAGTACGGAATTTTATAAAGTAGTATGTAAAGATCTTCAAAACAGCCAAAAAGCATTTATTATTACTGCTAATCCAGAAACATTTATGATGGGGCAGGAAAATAAAAATTTTGGTAAAGTATTAGAAAGCAAAAATACAATTATTATCCCAGATGGTATTGGTATCGTTAAAGCTGCAAACAGTTTGGGTATACCTTTAACTGAACGTATAACAGGCGTTGATTTAGTATCTTATTTATTAAATCAGGCAAATCAAATGAAAAAAAGTATTTTTCTTTATGGTGCTAAAAATGAAGTGCTTACAACTTTTATTAATAAAATAAAGCTTGAGTATCCGGATATTAATATAAGCGGCTATTATGACGGTTATAGTTCAAAAGATGACGATGTTATGGAAGATATGCTTAAATTAAAACCAGATATTATTTTAGTTGCTTTAGGAATACCAAGACAAGAATTATTAATTAATAAATATTATGATAAAGCTCAAAAGGGTATATTTATCGGAGTAGGCGGTTCATTTGATGTATTAAGTGGCACAAAAAAACGCGCGCCTAAATTTTTTGTCAAATGTAATTTGGAATGGTTATACCGTATAGTAAAGGAACCTAGTAGAATAAAACGGTTTTATAGAAGCAATGTCAGGTTTATTAAAATAATACATAAGCTTAAAAAAAGCGGAGTTACATTTGAAAAATAATTATATAATGAAATCTATAACTTATATCCTGTATTAAAATTATTTTTTATATTAAAAAATTAATCATAATTTTTATGTATATTTCGTATTTATTATTGTTATAATTAAATTGATAAGATTAATAACAGGATGTGATTTATATGATAGGCTGGATTGTAGGAATATCAACAGCTATAATAGCATTTGAGTTAATCATGCTTTATTGTTGCTTTATCTTATCCGGACGTATAAGCGAATATGAAGATAGAGTATATAAAGAATATTGTGAAAGAATTAAGGAAAATATATAAATATAGGGAGTATAACAATTATGTTATACTCCCTAATTTAATTGATTAAATAACTGCCAGCTATGCAGGCAGATACAGAGTTTATAAAATCCAACAGATATATTTAAAGTTAAGATAAGCCAGCACAACTAAAAATATCGTGAATATCTTTTTAGAAAAATATAAATAGTTTACAACATAAAAAGCGGAGATGTAAATACCATTATAGTCTTGGCTGAAATAATATAAACCATGCAAAATAGAAAAGATAGTATAAAAGCATCGTTAAAAGGGAGGGGGGCGCCCGCGAAGCGCGTCTAAAGACGCGCTGGTGCGCAAAATAATATATAAATATATGCCTTAGTAAAAAAGGGGAACTAATATTTCTTAAAATTACCAGGCATATTTATACAGCGTATTATTTTGCGCAAAGCGGCCATATAAAATATGGCCGCGCGCGGGCGCCCCCCTTTTTAAGGGTAACTCAGTTGAATATATTTTAATTATACAAAACATTTACTTTGGCTGCTTATTGATGATTATATAATTTACATTAATATAGTTTATGCATTCTGCAGCTGCTTTATTTTTAAAAGATCAATACAATTTGATGGACAAACGCTAACGCAGTCGCCGCATCCAATGCATTTATCAGAATCAATATGAGCGACAAAATTTGATACTTTTATAGCATCATGAGTACAAGTTTTCTCGCATCTCATACAACCAATACAACCGGCTGAACATTGTTTGCGTGTTTGGCCGCCTTTATCTTTATTGGAACAAAATACTACAGCAGGACTATCACCGAAAACTATATCAATAAGATTTTTTGGACATCTTGGAACGCATTGTCCACATGCAATACAAGATGAAGCATTAATGACAGCAACGCCGTTGCATATACTGATAGCATTATTAGGACATGCTTTAATACAATCGCCCAAACCTAAGCAGCCGTATGAACATTTACCATCGCCGCTGTATATCATATTGATTGCAGCACACGATTTTACACCGTCATATTTATAAGTTTTACCTGTTTTATCACATGTACCGTTACATTTTACAACAGCTGTCTTTGCTTTTATTTCACCGGCTGCTACTCCTAATATAGCTGCGATATCATTTGCACATGCAGCACCTCCAGGTGAACATAAACCGTTTTTGGCAGTACCGTCAGCTAAAGCTTTAGCATACCCATCACAGCCGGAATAACCGCATGCACCGCAATTAGCGCCCGGCAATACATCACGTACAGCCATAGCTTTTTCATCAACTGGAACCGCCATAATAATTGAAGCTACTGATAATCCTATACCAGCTATTAATCCGATTACCGCTACAACTAAAACAGGGATAAGTATAGCACTCATAAAATAAAATTCCTCCTTCCCTGATTTAAGCGCCTAACCCGGCAAAGCCGAGGAAAGCAACTGATACAAGCGATGCAGCTATTAATGTAGAAGGCAGGCCTTTTAATGATTCAGGGATATCAGCTTGATCAAGACGTGAACGTACTCCGGCAAATATAACCATAGCAAGCATAAATCCAACGCCGCCGCCGAATGTATTAACAAGAGATTCTATGAATGTCATAGCACGGCCATCTTCAACAGTTTTTGTAAAGTTAAGAAGAGTAACGCCTAATACTGCACAGTTTGTAGTGATAAGCGGAAGATATATACCAAGTGAATTATAAAGCGAAGGAATATATTTTTTTAATACTATTTCAACCAATTGTACTAAAGCGGCAATTACTAAAATAAATACAATTGTTTGCAAATATGATAAATCATATTTATCTAAGATATATACCTGTATAGGCCAGGTAACAGCAGTTGCCATAAGCATGACAAATATAACGGCAGCGCTCATACCAACAGCTGTATTTAATTTTTTTGATACGCCGAGAAATGGACAGATACCAAGGAATTTACTTAATACAAAGTTATCTGTAAGCACTGCGGCGATAAATATAGTTATAATTGTTGACATTATTTACCGCCTCCTTTTTTACTATCCGCATTATTTACAGATGGTACTAATGGTTTATCTTCAGATTTTATTTCACATACAGGTTGTTCATTTGTATTGGAAGCTGTAGCGCAGTTTTCTGCCATAGGGCATCCGGCGCATCCAAGCTTTGCTTTTTTACCGTCGCCTGCTAATTTATTAGCAATAGCTACTAATATACCGAATACAAAGAATCCTCCAGGAGGAAGTATCATAATTATCATAGGATCAATTACTCCTTGAGTTATAGGCAATCCAAACCATGTGCCTGAACCAAGTATTTCACGGATACTGCCCATAGCTAAAAGCGCGGCTGTAAATCCTATACCCATGCCTATTGCATCCAATATGGATGGCAATACCTTGTTTTTTGAAGCAAACATTTCTGCTCTTCCTAATATTATACAGTTAACAACTATTAAAGGAAGATATATGCCTAAAGATTCATCAATTTGCGGAGCATAAGCCTGAACAAGCATTTGTACTAAAGTAACAAATCCAGCAATAATCGTAATATATGCAGGAATTCTTACTTTACCAGGAATGATATTTCTTGTGAGGGATATAACGATATTAGACCCTAAAAGTACAAATGTAGCAGCAGCGCCCATACCAATAGCGTTAGAAGCCATAGTAGTAACTGCAAGGGTAGGACATGTACCAAGAACTAAACGCAAAACAGGGTTTTCTTTAATAATACCATTTGTAAGTGTTTTAAGAGCGCTCATATCAGTTGACTCCCTCCTTTACTGTTTTATACATTTCAATAGCTTCGTTTACTGCATTTGATACAGCACGGCTTGTTATAGTAGCGCCTGATATAGCGTCGATTGTACCGCCGTCCTTTGTAACAGCAACCGATTGAGTAGCATCAAGACCGGAATACTGCCCTTTAAAGGAATCATCTGTAGCTTTAGCGCCAAGGCCAGGGGTTTCACTATGAGATAAAATATTAATGCCGGATATTTTACCGTCGCTGTCTATACCGGTCATAACTTCAATAGATCCTCCGTACCCTGTAGCTGATGTTACAAATACATATCCGCCGGTTTTTCCAGAAGCATCTTTGCCTTCATAAGCGTTTTCAGCAATTTCTTCAAATGTTTCACAGTCAGGGAGGACAACCTTTTGCGATTGAGCTATTTTTATCACCTGTTGTTCAGCTATTTTATCTTTAGTTATACTATTTGTATAAGCTAATATAAATGTAATTAATATACATATAACAGTAAGTACAGTAGTAGGCAAAATAACGCCTTTTACTATATTTGCTTTCATGCCTTAGCGCCCCCTTTGACCTTTTTCTCTTTAAGATCGCCAAATGGACGAGGACGGGTAAGACGTTCTATATGAGGAACAAGAAGATTCATAATAATAATTGAATAAGAAACGCCTTCCGGAAGTGATGCAAAGAAACGGATTATTACAGTTATAAGGCCGCATCCGATTGCAAATATAATTTTACCGGTAAAATTAATAGGAGAAGTTGTATAATCTGTAGCCATAAATATAGCGCCTAAAAGCAAACCGCCGGATAAAAGCTGTGCCGGCAAGAAACTGATAGATGAACCATCTATACCGGCAAAATCCAATATCATCATAAATATAGCCGCTGTACCGATAAAACAAACAGGGATTATAGGAGAAATAACCTTGCGGGCTATTAAATATATTCCGCCGATAATAAGGGCAATAGCACATGTTTCACCTAAACATCCTCCGCGAAGCCCCAGCAGCATATTTCCAATAGAAGGAAGACCTTCACCTGATCCTTCAGACATTATAGCAAGAGGAGTAGCGGTTGTAGTAGCGTCAATACCGCCGTCTTTTATCCAGGCAAGCGGCGCCGGCCAGGTAGTCATCTTAGTTGGGAAGGATACCATAAGAATAATTCTGGCGATTAAAGCAGGATTTACAAAGTTTTGTCCAATACCACCGAATAACTGTTTTACTACAATTATTGCGATAGCTCCGCCTAATACGCCCATCCAGATAGCATCAAGTGTAGCCGGAAGATTAAATGAAAGCAGCATACCGGTTACCACAGCTGATAAATCGCCTATTGTATTATCACGTTTTAATATTTTCCTTGATATGTATTCGCTTAAAACACATGCTGCAATAGTTGCAGCGGTAATAATAGGCACAATCCAGCCGAATATCACTGTAGCAGCGATAAAAGCAGGAATAAGTGCGATAACAACATCAAGCATAATACGTCTTGTAGTATCATGAGCTTGAAGATGAGGGGAGGAGGAGACAATAAGTTCTTTTGACATAATTTTATTTAACCTCCTTTTTAGGCGCATTTCTTATAATAGATTTAGCAAGACGCATTGCCTGAACTATCCTTCGTCCAGCAGGACAAGCATAAGCACAGCAGCCGCATTCCATACATACCATAGCACCGGCTTTTTCAAGGCCTTCGGCATCTCTTGCATTTACCAGCTTGGATATTTCAGGAGGAACCAGATGCATAGGACATACCGATACGCATCTTCCGCAACGAATACATGCGCCCGGTTCGCGTAATACAGCGTCGTTTTCTAAAAATGCTAATATAGCGTTATTTTGTTTTAATATAGGAAGGGTATCGTCTTTAAGAGCTAAACCCATCATAGGACCGCCCATCATTAATTTGGATGGTTCTTCTTTATATCCGCCTGCAAAGGAGATTACTTCACTGATAGGAGTACCTATACATACTTCAACATTCTTAGGCGACCAGATAGCCGAACCATCTATTGTAAGGCGTTTATTTATAAGAGGCATACCAGTTTTAAGATAGCGGGCAAGAAATGATATTGATGTAACATTCATAACAATAACGCCCACATCAGACGGTAATTTACCTTTTGGCACCACTCTGCCGGTAGTTTGCTTTATAAGCACTTTTTCAGCGCCTTGAGGGTATCTGCAAGGAAGAGGCATAACATTGACTTCATGTTTAGGATCATTTGAATTATTAGCTATATCGCTGAGTACCTTTATAGCCTCAGGTTTATTTTTTTCTATAGCAATTATAACATTTTTAATATTAAGCAGTTCCTTTACATCATATATTCCAGACATAATATCCCAACTATTTTCCATACATTCACGATAGTCGGCAGTAATATATGGTTCGCATTCAGCTCCGTTTACTACAAGCGTATCTATAGTTACTCCAGCGGGAGGATTAAGCTTAATAAAAGCCGGGAATCCTGCACCGCCAAGACCTACTAAACCGGATGCGCGTACAGCTTTAATAAAACTATCCTTATCGGTGATTTTAGGCGGTTTCACACTATCGCTGACAGTCATAAGACCGTCTGATTCGATTTCAACTGCTTGAGTTGTTTGACCGCCTGGCAACATAATAGAATTTATAGCGCTAACTTTACCTGATATAGGCGAATGAATAGGTGCGGATACAAATTTATCACTATCGCCTATGACCTGGCCGACTGCTACAATATCGCCAACCTTGACAGTAGGAATACAAGGCGCGCCTATATGTTGCTGCATAGCAAGTATTACCTTATTGGGGGGCGGCATTTTTACAGTTTCAAATTCGGCTGTATTTTTCCTATGAGGTACAGCCACTCCGCCGCGTGTGCCATAACCCCGCAGCAAAGTATCACCTTTACTTCTTTGAGACATATTCATCCTCCATTATAAAAAAGTTATGTAGATAAAAACTATATAAAATTAGTCATACGGGGTACTCCACTCCCGTAATATAAAATATTTATATATACTATCTATTTATTTAAAATATTAACTATACAAAAGTAATTTTAAAATACAAACATATAAGTTATATTAAAAAACTAATCTTAATTTAAAATAATAAATAAGACAGTAAAAAGGACTGTTTGATGAGTGGGACGCCTGCGCAGCGCATCAAAGATGCGCTTAGATGCAAAATAATATAAAATAATAAGCAAATTGAATTAAAAAAGAAAACAGATATTTTCTTAAAAAATGTACTTTAAATAGCAAATTATTTTGCGTTTGGCAGTCATATTTTATATGACTGCACGCAGGCGTCCCATTTTAGCGTAGCGCAACCAGAAATACTCTATTATAATAAATAATTGTTTTATTTATCTGCGTATTTGTTATTTAAGAAATATTAAACTAAAAAAATATAGTTTGAATTTAGAATTCATAATAGCTTTAGATATAAAATATAAAGTAGTACCGGTTAAAGCTCCGCAAATACCTCCAAATATTAATAAGACAGGAAGATAACCCCATACAGCGCCTGTAGTAATAATACAAGCGGCTGTTAGTTGTCCAATATTATGCGTTATACCGCCTAAAATACCTATACCGATCATACCAAAAGGAGTATTTTTTATTCTTAAAAATATAGTTGTAATAACAGCGCTTAATAATCCGCCGGAAAGACTCATAAAAGCAGCAGTAAATCCTCTTGTTATACCAGAAAAAAGCCCTTTGACTAAAGCTGTTATAATTGCATATGGTAAACCCATAGTCCAACCGGAAAACATAACTACTATATTAGATAAACCTAATTTAGCTCCGGGAGGAAGAAAAGGAAGAGGAGGCATAAGATTTTCTAAAAATCCAAATGTTATAGCCAGCGCACATGTTAAACCGATAAACGCAGTACGTATAACGCCGGATTTTATATTAATATGGTTTGTATTCATGCAAACCTCCGGTATATCAAAAAAATTACATAAAATTATCCTGTTATAGCGTCAGGAATATCAGAGCTATTATTTTCGGTACCTTTAATATATACGGCAACCCGTGCAGGCAGACATACTGCCGATTGGCCTGGTTTATCAAGTTTACCTGTATTAACACATATCTTATCTTTACAGCCGGATGATTTAATAAAAGCATATTCATTACTTAGATGCACTGTAACAGGTATATCGCCGTCGATAAAATAATCGTAACCGTCAGCAATATTTGATAGGTTAACCGTTAATATTTGTACCCCATCCTTTTCAATATAAGCTGTAAGACTTTGGTTGTTTGGAACAATTAAATAATATATAAAAATAATACTTGCCATTATAATTAATAGGATAAGCAAAATATCAGCTTTTTTAAATAAAGGTATATTTTTCATAATTATGATTTAATAGTATAATCAGATGAAATTAATTCAAAGCTATCTTTTATTCCGTCGGTTATATATATATTATTGTTATAATCAACAAATACAGCTTGAGCATTATAAAGCTGAGCAAGTTTTATTCCTTCATCATAACCTAATACAAAACATGCAGTAGAAAGAGCGTCAGAAATAAGACCGTTTTCATGGATTATTGTAACTGAATGCAAACCGCTGTCAGCAGGATATCCAGTTTCAGGATTTAAAATATGATGATATTTTTTACCGTCAACCTCAAAGGTTTTTTCATAATCGCCTGAAGTTGAAACAGTAACTCCGCCATCTAAAATAAGCCTGCCTAATTCATCGGAACTGTTACCTTTAGGATTGCGAATTGATACAGTCCATTTGTTACCGTCAGGTTTATTACCATGCAGCATAATAGAACCGCCCACAGATATAACAGCGGCATCAGTACCGGAATCTTTACAAATTTGCCTTGCTTTATCGCATGCAATACCTTTTCCTACAGCGCCCAGTTCGATCTGCATATTGTCCGGCATAATTATTTTTTCATTTGTTATTGAGATTTTTTTATAATCAGTAAATTTAAGAGCACTTTTTATTTCATCTTCTTTAGGAAGACGTTGATTTTTACCGCCAAAATCCCATAATTTTGTTACAGGTAATATAGCCGGGTTAAAAGCTCCGTTTGAATCATTTGCTATTTTAATACATTGGCTTATATAATCATATATTCCTGAAATATCATCAGATATTCCATTATTTAAATTATATAACTGGGAATCTTCTATTCTCCATGATATCAGGTCATTTTCCAATGAAGTAATTTGCTGAATTATTTCAGCAGAACAATTTTTACCATATATAGTTTGCGTTATATAAGTACCCATAGCATATGAATTAGCAGTTATAGGGGTTTGCGTAATTTTACATCCAGACGTAAATATTATAATAAAACATAAAGATACAATCATAATTTTACGCATTGACATAATCCCCCATAAATCCAGACAATTCGATAAAAGTATAGCACAAATCTAGACATTTGCCAATTGCCCAATATAGGTAAAGAAGAAAAACATTAGAAATTTTTATACTTATCCTTAATATTAAAAAATAAAAAACACGGCAATAAATTTTAGTTTATTGCCGTGTTATATTAAAAATTA
>CALWVB010000023.1 GCA_944384895.1 uncultured Clostridia bacterium
AAACCGTCTCCATCTCCGTCATAATGAACATGAACAGGTTTTGTTTCAGTTACATAAACATACATTGGTACATCATCGCTGTCATAGTACCAATCTTCACCATAACTAAAGAACGGTATGCTGACTGTACCTGTACGGTCGCTGAGATAATGAGTTCCCCACTTGGATGCGTAGTTACTATTAAAGACGTTAACCCAGTAATCGTTATTTAATGTAAGAATACAAACCCATGGATAATCAGATGCAGGAGCTACAGGATAACTTCCGTCATTTTCTATAACTTCGCTTAATGTATATCCATCAGTACGTGAAGAAATATATGTAACTTTTCCAACATGGGAAGAGTAATCCTCACATTGTACACGTACAGTACCATAGGTAGGATCTGCAATATTGTCTATTACATCAGAAGTTGGAGGGTCAGGTTTTACAGGAGTTGGTGGTGTAACGCCTCCGCTACCATTGCTAACATTATAAACAAGTGTGCCGTTTACTGCATATGCGGTATCTGAATCCTGTGCAATACCTGATGTAACTTTTAATTCAGTGCAGGTAAATCCAATTTTGATCTGAGTAGAACCTTGAACAGAACCAGCGGTGAAATCAACCTTTAAACAAGGTCTGCCGTTAGAATATGTACCGGTAGTAACTTTGGCAGTCGCTACATCTTCGTTGGAACTTGACGTTGTAATCCAAGTATATCCTTTGGCATAACCGGTATAGTGGCTGCCAAAGTATTCTGTATATACAAGGTCTGTAGCTGTAGTAACAGAATCATTAAGCACTACTGTACCATAACCAGTTTCTGCCCAACTGCTGCTTACAACATTATACTTAGTAGTATTGGGGATAAATTCACTGTAAGCTGTTTTTGTAACCCCAGTGTCGCCTTGAGCAAAGGCTGTGACAGGTATCATAGCGCAAATCATCATAACCGCAATTATGATACATGCCATTTTTTGACTGAATTTTTTCATTAAATTCAACCTCCTTATAAAATAGTTAATGGATGCTTTTAAATAAGCTGATATTATAAAATTAACAGCTTATTTTATAAAAAATTAACATATCCATTAAAAATTTTATCATAAAAATAAATACTTTACAAGTATAAAAAGAAGTAGCCGGAAATATATTTCACATAAATTTAAACAAAAATTAATATTATTTCTTGTGTATAATAATTTAATTGTACTTTTTTAACATAATTTTATAATAAAATTTAGAATATTATGCAATACGTGTTTTATTACAAATAATATATTAGCAAAGCTATATTATCCTAAATCAAACAATATGTAAAAACAAAAGCAAAAATACGCAGGATATTTATTTAAAACCATTCCTGGTTCCGATACCTTAAATGGGGGCGCCTGCGCGCAGCCATATGAAATATGGCTGCTTTGCGCAAAATAATACGTTGTATAAATATTCTTTATATTCCAGGCATACCTGTTTTCTTTTTTTGACCCGGACATGCATATTCTTATATTATTTTGCGTCCCAGCGCATCCTTTGGATGCGCTTCGCAGGCGCCCCCTGTAAACGGTACTTTTTCATTATCAGTTGTTTTATTTATTTTTTTGTTTTGAGTGATTTAAATTATCTTAGAAAATGGTATTATTTTATTTATAAATTCATAAAAAAGCCACCCAGTACTTATTTATTGTACTGGGTGGCTTTTTATCATTTAAATAATTTTATTATTTAATAATAGATTTTTTGAATGTGATAGATTGATCATCAAACCAAACTCCATCATAATCAGCAATTTTTACTGTAAAGTTACGTAATCCTTTTGAACCAACAGCAATATTATAAACCCATGTTGTAGTATCACCATCTGTTTCGACTGATACAAGAGATTTACCTATATCTAAACCGTATTCATTAAAGATTCCTACTTGTTGTACAGTAGAGGATGTAACAATAGTTACTGTAAACGGCTGATTTACAAAGGCAGGACCCTTACCAGCATCAGCAGAGATTAATGTCTTAGGAATATCAGGATTTACTTCAGCTTCACGGAAACCAACATTAATCCTTATATCACCTTTAAGGTCATAAATCTTACCATCTACTGAGCCGCATACATTTATATCACGTACGCCTTTTGAACCTACTGCAAATACAACTTCCCATTCAATATATTCATCAGTTGATTCAACATTTATAATTGTTCTGCCAATATCGCTTCCATATTCATTCTGTAAATAGATATTTTCAACTGATAAATCAGTTCTAAGAACAACACTTACAGGTTCATTTACATCAACACAGATATCATCATTAGGTTCTTCGCCATTGATAGATTCTATTGAATAAAGAAGTGTACCGATATCAACTAAATCATTGATAGCAGACTGGAGTTCACTTGCTATACCAATAATTTGTTCAGATGAAAGTGTTTCATCACCATAGAATACTTCATATGCTTTAAGGGTTTCAGCAAATCCTACCCAGCTATCTGGTGTATAATCTGCTTCTTTAAGAGCTCTAGCTTCATCTATTAAGTTGTTGAGGCCATCGAGAGTTGTTACAACATCATCAACAGCTTCGCCTTCTAACATATGAGTTACTATAGAACCGCCTCTGTTGTGGGTGAGATAATATGGGATAGCAGTTAATTTAGTATATTCATCAGCATTTGCTGAAGCTTTAGCATAAGATGTAGATATTGTTATTAAATGACCGAGAACTGGGTCGATATGTTCGTCGGCTGTAAATGTAGCATTTTCAGGAATAACAGCATTTGTTAATGTAACATCAGATGGATTATCATTTGTTTCAAATGAATAAACGATAGGTCCACGTGTAAATGCAACTTTACCTTGTGCAAATTCTACATTTTCATCTTCATATACACGTACAATATCCATAGCAAGGTTGTATTCGATATAATCGCCTGTATTCCACTGTCTATCAAATACTATATAACCTTGTTCGATTACAGGATTTTCAACTGTTTCACCATTAATAGCAATTGTATAACCTGTATTCCAGGAAGGAATTCTTACTTTGAATTTCATATGTTGATTTTCTTCCTGAGTTGTAAATGTAAATTTGATAGCTCCATCATATGGATAATCAGTTTCTGTTTCAATAACGAATGGTTTTCCGTCAACAGTTACATTAGCTGTGCTTCCAATAAATGTATTAGCGCGAAGTTCGCTGCCTTTAACAACATAAGCATATTCACTTACAGAAGCGATTGTCCTTGCAATATTTGGAGGACAGCATGCGCAGGCAAACCATTCTGAACGTGTAGCTCTGCCTTGGAGAGGATTTGTATAGAAATATCTATCACCAGTTACGCTAATACTGTGAAGGAAACCGTTATAAAGAACTCTTTCCATAACGTCTACATATTCAGAATCACCATTTAACTGGTTCATTCTCTGTGCCCATTTCATATTGGAAACTGTTGCACAGCTTTCAGCATAAGCTGCATCGTCTGGCAGATAGTAAGCAGGTCCAAAACCTTCGGAATCGGAACCATTACCAGTTGTACCTGTTGCGCCTGTGATGTACATCTTAGTATCAACACAGCTTCTCCAGAGTTTATTGAGGGATGCAATATATTCTTCATCGCCATCATTCATTGCGATATCTGTTACGGCCATCATATAATAGCCAAAACGTACAGAATGTCCTACAGCCTCTGTAGCTTCCTGGATTGTTACGTTATCCTGTGAATATGTTCCGCCGCTATAACGGGAAGGTCTTGTATTACGGCCGGTACCACGACGATTAATGAATATTTTAGCCATGTTTACATATCTGTCACCGGAACCATCCTGCATGATTTCATTGCGGAGATTACCAAGTTTAACAAGAGCAAGTTCTATTTCTTCATGGCCTGGGATTTCATTGAGATATTCAAATTTATTGCAGAGATAATCTGCTAATTTAATTGCTACGTCATAAAGACGTGTATCTGTTCCATTAAATGCACGGTAATGTGATACAGCAGATTCGATAAAGTGGCCTGCTACATATAATTCATGATCAGAATAGTTGGACCATCTTCTCTTTTCACCGCGATCACATGCTAATTCATACCATGCGTTGAGATAACCAGCGTCTTCGCCTTCAGTTACCTGAGCTTTAACAATATATGGAATCCATTCGTTGAGTTTATTTTTAATCCATTCCTGGCCAGCTATGATTTCTTCATCGCCCTGTGGGTCGATTTCAAGTGCTATTGACATAGCTTCAACTGTTTTATGTACGTCTGAATCCTGGAATACCATTGTGCCAGATGCTGCTGTAGAATATTCTAATCCGTCACGTTTTTTAGCGATTTCAAGGAAGCTATCCCATCCGCCGCCTTGTGCTTCTACTTGTTCTACACAATGAGGAATTGTTACTAATATATCTCTCTTAAGGATTTCAGACCAGAATGAATCATGTACTTTTACCTGGTTGAAATATACTGGACGTGCAGTAACTATAGTTGATAATTTAGCTTCTGCTCTTATATCAGTACCTTCAACAGTACCATAAACGATCATTGAGCTGTTTTCGCCTAAATCATTGATATCATATTCATCCCATGTTACTTTACGTTTTTCTGATGGAAGTTTACCATTTGACATAACAACAGTTACTTCATCAGGAAGTGCTGGGATATCTTCAGGATTTTCAGCAGAAAGACTTATTGATGGTACAGCAGATATTACATATTCATATACATTTACAACAATACTTGCAATAACATCATCGTTGTATGCATTTTCAACTGTACCTGTTATTGTATATGTGCCAGCTGTTTCATAATAATCTTCAGGAACATTCCATGTTACAGGAATATCAGCATAATTGCCAGAGCTAAGTCTGCCTCTTACAGTTTCAGGAAGATCTATAGGCACTCCTGTGCGTGTAAACGTATTAGGAATATCATTTATGCTCATTACAACGCCTTCAAGATTAGCGCTGAGAACATTTATAGCAAATACTTTTTCTTTGCTTGCATTTTCTTTAGTAATAGTAGCTGTAAGTTCTACAACTGTATTTTCAGCAGGACGAGTTACTTTACCATCATTTGAGATAACATCTGGATTATTGCTGCTCCAGCTTATATCAGTATCAAGTTCGCCCTTTGACGGGAGTTCAAGATCTTTTACAGCATAACCGGCAAGATCAAGACCAGTAATTTCAAGAGCATCATATGCTATATTAACTGATTCATCTGGGGTTTCCATTCTTGGTACATTTACAACATATTCTTTTGTTCCAGTAAGTCCGTTATATGTTGCTGTAGCTGTAAGAACTGCAGTTTCATATTCGTTTTCATTTGTATAATGAGGACGGGTAACAACACCAGTCTGGGCATTTACTAAATCATTATTACTTGATTCCCAAGTGATAGTAGCGCCAAAAGATGTTGATGGAAGTACAAAATTTTCTGTACGGTTGTCAATATCGCCGAGTTCAATGCCATAAAGAGCATTATTAAGAGTTGTTTCATCTGTAAAAGCTTCGTCCATTATAGCTTTGAGACCAGCGGAATCTATTGCTTCATCATATATACGAAGGTCATAAAGCTTTGCATCAAGAATAGCTCTGCTGCTGGTAATAGAACGGCCTATATAATAGTTATTCTTTGATGCATCTTCATAATTGATGATATCAGAGAATTTATATGTACAGTTAGTGGTAGCAATAGGTTCGCCGTTTAAGTAATATGTTAATGTCTGAGCCAGTGAATCAACAGTTACTGCAACATGGAACCATCCACGGCCAGACCATGGAGAATATGTATCAGCTGCCTGTACATATGCAGTTTGTCCGCCATATGTAAAGCCGCCTGAAGTGCCCCAGCCGTCTGTATACTGTTTATTCGGATGATACCAGAAATGATTATTTCTGTCTGTACCTAAATCAAGAAGATAAGGATCCCATTGCCAAGATGGAAGGCTTATCCAGGTAGCGAATGTTATGTTGTCAAGCTTTTTGCCTGTTGTAAAAGCTTCACCTGGAATTTTAAGATAGCCTGAACCACCTAAATCAATAACTCTGCCGAATTTTGAGTCGGTTACGTATTCTACGTCGCCAACTACGGTTGCGTCAAATCCACCAGATTGGGAATCAGATGTGTCTTCATTTAAGAGATATTGCAATCTTAATGAATCATCACCCTCAGCACCAACGCTGATCGGAATGGCTATTACTGATATAATCATCAGTAATGATAATGCCATTGACAAGAACTTTTTGAACATATATCCTACCTCCAAAAAAATAATATTTAAGGGTTGTCCAATATTTATCATTTATTACAATTTATTTTCCAAAATTAGACACCCTTATAGTTATATTTTAAAGTAAATTTTTCCTATTATAAATATATATATTTATTTTTTTTGTATAAATTTTTATTTTTTATATACAATATTGATTAAAATATGTAAATTATATTTAATATTTATTATTTTTATTATTTTGTTTAGTAAATATTATAACTTATTATAAGAAATTCCAACTTCTGTATGTTGATATAAAATTGATAAAATTATTTTATATTTAATATTAATAAAAGGTATTAAAAAGATTTTATTATGTTTATATAATATTAATTGTAATTGCTAACTTCATTTTGAAAATTTATATAAATATAATAAAGAAATAATTACATTTATAATTTAATTATGTTTTTCATTGACCTTTTATTAATGTAATGGTACAATCAGTACTATATTAAGTAATACAATTATGACATTTTATTATTAATACTTTACAGGAGTGATTTTTAAGAGTGGATACAGCAATTATACCTGCTTATGAACCTGATAATAAGCTAATAGAATTGGTAAATGATCTACTGAAATCTGAAATAGGCAATATTATAGTTATTGATGATGGAAGCTCAGAAAACTGTAAAAATATATTTGATTCAATAGACAACAGAGCTATAATATTAAAACATAATAAAAATTTAGGTAAAGGCGCTGCTATTAAAACAGCATTACGATATATTATTGATAATAATTTAGAAACTGAAAGTGTAGTAACTTTGGATGCAGATGGACAGCATCGTCCTGATGATGCTAAACGTTTACTTAAGTCATCAAATGAAAACAGGGGAGCACTAATTCTAGGAGTACGCAACTTTACCGGTGATATACCTAAACGTTCGATGTTTGGAAATACTGTTACAAAATATATGTTTAGATTGTGTAGCGGTAAATGGGTATCTGATACGCAAACTGGATTGAGAGCATTTTCAAGGAATATGATACCGACAATGGCAGAAATTGAAGGCGAACGTTATGAATATGAAATGAATGTACTTTTATTATGTGCTAAAGATGATAATGTCGATATTATTGAAGTACCAATAGCCACAATTTATCATGATAGTAAAAATTCGTGTTCACATTTTAGAACTATCAGGGATTCTATTCGAATATATGGCCATTTAATAGCTTTTGCAGGTTCTTCAGCATTAAGCTTTGTGGTTGATTATATATTATTTTTCCCATTTGTATGGATGTTTGGTTTTATTTTTCCAAATGGTACGGCTTTAGTATGTGGTAATATAGCTGCACGTATTGTAAGTTCTGGATTTAATTATTATATTAACAGTACTTTTATTTTTAAACAAAAGGAAAATAGAGGAAAGTCTATATTACAATATTTTACTTTAGCTTGCTTAATTTTAGTTTTAAATACATTAATATTATATTGTCTTAACGATATAATAGGTATTCCTAAAGCACTGGCAAAAGCTATTACCGAGCTTCTGTTATTTATTATTAGTTTTACTGTTCAAAAAGCTATAATATTTAAAAAGAAAACATTAAAATTTTAAACTTTATTTAATATTTTAAAAGCTGTTATTATAGATTGTTCTAAAATAACAGCTTTTTTATTAATATTATGATAATTTTATAGCTTTTTCTAAGATAATTTAAATCACTCAAAACAAAAGAATAAATAATAAAACTAAAATAAAAAAGCAACAGATAATGTAAAAAGTACCGTTTAAAGGGGGCGCCTGCGCAGCGCATCCAAAGGATGCGCTTTACGCAAAATAATTTTTTAATACCCATGCTGAGTTAATAAGAGAAACTAGTATTATCTTTAATACACATCATCTTTCTTATAGGAAATTATTTTGCATTTGGCAACCATATAAAATATGGTTGCACGCAGGCGCCCCATTTTTTACGGTAACGTAACCAGAGATATTTTCTTTAATATTTTAATGCATATTTTTATATATTGTTTGATTTAGGATAATATAGCTTTAATTGTAATATATTTGTTTTAATAATATTTTAATAATAAAAATTAAGTTTTCTTACGAATAATAAAAATAAATAAATTTATTAATCATAAAAAATCATAATAAATATTAGATATACAAGATAAATATTAGTTTTATCATATATAAAAAAGTGGGAAAAAGTGATAGAATGTGATATATGATAAATTGGTATAAATTAAGTATGTACCAAGATTATCAAAAATTTTATTAAGGAGTGGTCTTATTTATGAAGAAGCTATTAGCTCTTGTTATGAGTATATGTATGCTCTTAACATTTGCAATTCCTCTGTCTGTGCCTGTAGGCGCAGATCCGGCACAGGATGATGGATTAGTACTCTATTTGCCGTTTGATACGGCTGATGGAAACAAATCACCAGATACCACAGGCGGCGGGCACGACGCTACATTAATGGGAAATGCTGCTTTAGCAGAAGGTATCTCCGGACAGGCTCTTGACCTTAACGGTTCAGTTGGTACATATGCAGACCTCCCAGATGGTACAAACATGCTCATGGGCGATGCATATACCGTATCTGTATGGGCTAATAAAAGAGTAGACCAAGGTTATGACCGTTTATTTGACTTTGGTAATGATACTCAAAAGTATTTTATGTACTGTACAGCACGTGGTACTGGAGGAGCAGGCTATTTTGCTATTACACAAAATAGCAACGGTGCAGAACAGAGCATAAATAATACAAGCACTATGCCATTAAATCGATGGGTAAATATTACAATTACTTATGCCGATAATACTGCTGTTCTTTATCAAGATGGTATTGAAATAGGAAGAAATTCTGGCGTAACATTAAAACCTGATTCTTTTGGCGAATTAGTTAACTGCTGGTTAGGCCGTTCAATGTGGCCTGCTGACGCATATTTTAACGGTCTTATTGATGAATTTAAAATTTATAACAGAGCACTTTCAGATGAAGAAGTACTAGATCTTACAGCTGAATTTGCTGATCCAGAATCAATAATAGCTAATATTAAATCTTCATTACCTAATTATGAAGGCAGTTCAATTATCGAAGATATAGATCTTCCGGTAATTAATACAGATAATATTAAGCTTAGCTGGTCTTCATCAAATCCTGATGTTATTTCTAACGACGGTAAAGTTACACGTCCAGAGCAAACAACTGAAGTAGAGCTTACTGCAACAATTCAAGTAGGCGATATTACTGAAACAGTAAAACAGACAGTTTTTGTTAGAGATATTAATACACCAGCATATTATTATGATGTTGATTTAGGTTCTGAAGGCGTAGACATTGACCAAGATATTTATGGTTTATTTATTGAAGATATTAACTTTGCATGTGACGGCGGTTTATATGCTGAATTAGTAAATAACCGTTCATTTGAATTCTTCCCAATGGGAACAAACAATAATGATCCTAATGCTCATACATATGCATGGTCAGCAGACAGCAATGCTAACATGACCCTTATGAATGAAGGCGGAATGAATGCAAAGAACAGTTATTGGGTAAATGTTACAGCTCATGATCCAAATGCTGGTATAGCTAATATGGGTTATGACGGTATGGCATTACAAGCTGGAGAAGGATATAACTTCTCAATGTATATTAAAGGCGATTATTCAGGTGGATTTATAGTAACACTTGAAGAAAATGGAGAAGTAGTCGGTTCAACAGAAATAGAAGCTGTAGCAACTGATGAATGGACAAAAATCACAGGTTCATTAGAAAGCAGCGCTGATACAACAAATGCAAGCCTTTATGTACGTCTTAAAGATGTTGGCGTAGTAGGTATGGATATGATATCTTTATTCCCAGAACATACCTATAATAACCGTGAAAATGGTTTACGTGCAGATTTAGTTGAAACATTAAAAGCCATGGATCCAGGATTCTTACGTTTCCCAGGCGGATGTGTTATTGAAGGCGAAGGCATTGATAATGCATACGATTGGAAAGATTCTGTAGGCGATGTTTCTGAACGTGCTACAATATTCAATCGTTGGAGAAGGTCCGGCGGAGCAGCATATTATTATCAGACATATGGTTTAGGTTTCTATGAATATTTCTTACTTTGTGAAGATTTAAACTGTGAACCGCTTCCATGTCTCAACGCTGGTATTTCATGTTGGGGTCCATATTATGTACCGCTTGATGAATTACAGCCATATATAGACAATGTACTTGATCTTATCGAATTTGCTAATGGAGATGCAAATGATCCAAATCAGCCATGGGCTCAATTACGTGCTGAAATGGGACATCCAGAACCATTTGATCTTCAATATGTAGAAGTTGGTAACGAACAAATAAACGACAGCAGATATTATGAAAGATTTGAAATGTTTGCTGAACAAGTAAACGAAAAATATCCTGAAATAAAATTATTATCATCAGGCATGGGACTTTCCAATGGCCCTGGCCAAGCTACAACAAATTGGCTCAAAGGCAAAGGCAGACAGTTCTGCTATGCAAATGACGAACATTTCTATATGTCACCTGAATGGTTCTTCTCTAATGCCGGCAGGTATGACATCATGGAAAGAGGAGACGATGCATACATATTCGCAGGTGAATATGCATGTCATATCAATGGAACAAACTCTCTCTATTCAGCAATAGCTGAAGCTGCATTTATGACAGGCTTTGAACGCAATGCTGATGTTGTTAAACTTACCTGTTATGCACCTCTCTTTAATAAGATTGGTTATACAGGATGGGCACCAGACCTTATTTGGTTTACAAATGACTCTGTATTTGGTACTCCAAACTATTATGTAGCAAAAATGTATGGTAATAACCTTGGCGACCGCACATTCATAGACAATGTAATGTCATATAGTGAATATGTAAGCGGAGAAGGTCAAGAAAATGTTATTACAGGTAAGATCGGCGTAGGTTCATGGAATACTGTGGTTGAATATGACGATATTAAAGTTGTATCAAATGAAACAGGCGAAGTTCTTTATGAAAATGATTTCTCATCATCTGATCTTTCTAATTGGACAGATGGCGGCGGAAATTGGGTTGTAGAAAACGGCGTTATAAAACAAACTAATGGATCATCTAATGCAAACTCATTGCATGTTGGCGATACATCGTGGAGTAATTATACATATACTCTCCGTGCTAAGAAAGTATCCGGAGATGAAGGATTTATTGTTCCATTTGCTGTAAAGGATAAGAATAACTTTATCCATTACAATGTTGGCGGTTGGAGCAATACAACAACAGCAGTAGAAATAGCTGTTGGCGGTTCAAAATCAACAATAGCCGGTTCCGATACAATAGTTAATACAGGCGAATGGTATGATATTAAGATCGTTGTGGATGGCAATTCATTTGAATGCTATATTAACGACGAACTTGATTGCTCAGGTGTATTACCAAAAGATTACGGACCAGTTTATGCAACATCCAGCATTGATAATGAAACAGGCGATATCATCCTTAAGATGGTTAACGGTACTGAAATAACTCAGGATGTAAACGTTAAACTTAATAACAATACTGGTTATATTAATCCTACAGCTCAGATGATTCAGCTTGCATATGACGGCGATGTAAATGATGTAAATACAGTAGAAGATCCTGAAAAGATTTCTCCAGTTGAATCAACATTTGAAGGTGTAAGTGAAGATTTCACAATCAATCTTCCAGCATGGTCATTTACAATTCTTCGCGTATCAACTAAAGAAGATAACGAAGTTATTGTTTCAGTTGATGATGTAAATGTAGAAACTGAATTAGGAACAGCTGCTGCACTTCCAGAAACAGTAACAGTTAAATATGCAGATGGAACTACTGGTGAAAAACCTGTAGTATGGGAAGAAAAACCTGATTCATTCTATGGTGTAGAAGGCACATATGTAGTTGAAGGATTTGTAGCTGGATATGCTAAAGATGCAATTGCTAATGTAACTGTTAAGAAGGGTGAAACTCCAATTCCTGAGGATAAATATACAGTTGAGACAGATGCAGAAGTATATGTAGTAAACAGCCCAATCACAATGACCATAACAACACCAAAAGATGTAATAGACATAAAACTGGTAAATGAATATGGCAAAGATATAGGCAGAACAATAGTAGATGCAGTATATGATGAAGCAACAGATACAATCACATGGACAGTACAGATTACAGTAGGAACCAAAGGAGACAGAACAGTAT
>CALWVB010000024.1 GCA_944384895.1 uncultured Clostridia bacterium
TGGATAGAGTGACTGGCTACGAACCAGTAGGTCAGGGGTTCGAGTCCCTACTGGCGCGCGTAAATTATAGCCTTAAATGCATTTAAGGCTATTTTTTTATTTTACCAAGTTAATTTCAGGGATAATACCAATAACTGATGCCATTTACCTAAAGATTATAGCATTCACAGAATTTATCAGCAAATTGTTGATAAAATTATTTAGTATTAATAAACAAAGTTATTGAAAATGTATGGAAATTTTTGTTTTTTTATATTATAATATATAAGGCTGTAAATCGGTTGAAATAAAAAACTCTCTAGAACTATATTATTCAAAGGAGCTTTTTATTGATATAAATTTTGCGAGGTTAAAAATAAATGGAGAAGGAGTTAAGTAGTATCATGAAAGGAAGAAAATTTTGGAAAAAGGTAGCGTCATTATGCACGTCAGCTATAATGCTTGCTACTATAGCGGCGCCAATAGCATCAGCTACTGGTATATCGGAGTCAGCATTGTCTTCGGTAAGAGTAGAAGAGGAAGCAAAAATTGATAATCAGGATATATTATCCGGTGGATTACGTTTTAATTTGCGCGACCTTTCTTTTTATGACTATAATAATGTAAGTTCTATTCGTACAAGATCTGCACTTCCAGAAAAATATGATTTAAGAGAACATAATCTTGCAACACCGGTGCGAGATCAATCGCCATGGGGATCATGTTGGTCATTTGGCGCCCTTGCTGGAGCTGAAAGCAATGCTTTATCACAGGGCGTATCAAATCCGGATTATTCAGAACTTCATCTTGCATGGTTTACATATCAAAATCAAGTTTCAGGAAATCAAAGCGGTGAAGGCGTAAGCCTTACAGAAAATTATAATATCCTTGATCAGGGCGGCAACTCGTTAAAAGCTGTTTCTGTTTTAAGCTCATGGCAGGGAATTGATGATGAAGCTAATGTTCCATATCAGAATAATGCAGGAACTTTGGATAAAGACGGCGATTGGTCAGTTGATGAAAGCAAGCGCTTTAACAGCACTGCTCATTTGGTAGAAGCAGGTTTCCTGCCAAGCCCGTCATTACAGCAGAATTATGAAGCAACTACTGCGGAAGAATTATTTTATTATGAATATAATGCAGAGGCTGTTGCAGCAATAAAACGTGCTGTTATGCAAAAAGGTGCAGTTAATATTATGTACTATGCCGACCAGTCAAGACCAGATCAGCAAGGCAATGGAAAATATTTTAATTATAATACCTGGTCCCAATATGTTAATGAATTGATTGTTGAAGGCGAAGACAGCACTATCCCTAATCATTCAGTTGCAATAGTTGGCTGGGATGATAATTATGCAATAGAAAACTTTAATGAAGGCCGCCGTCCGGCACAACCTGGCGCATGGATAGTTAAAAACAGCTGGGGAACCCAAGGCTGGGGTGTAGAAGATGCATCAGGTGAAAATACCGGTTATTTCTATCTTTCCTATTATGATAATTCCATAATGATGCCGACAACTTTTGAAATAGATGACGGCGATGATGGTTTTGATTATGATAATAACTATCAGTATGATTACCTTGGATTAAGTAATGCTATGGAATTCATGTCTGATGAACCGTTATCTATAGCTAATGTATTTACAGCAACTGATGAATATCAGCAATTAGGCGCTGTATCAACAGTTTTAAATAATCCAAAACGTACAGTAGAGGTTAATATTTATAAATTAAATCCTAATGCTGTAAGTCCAACAGACGGTACTTTAGTTGCATCAACATCAAAATATTTTGAATACAGCGGTTATTATACAATAGAATTACCAGAGCCGGTAAATCTCAGCAAAGGCGAAAAATTCTCTGTTGTTGAGACTATTAAAGACCAAGCTGGCAATTGCTATATAATTTTTGAAGCAGGTGCTGACCAAGCTCAGCCTGGTTATGATAACGATGGTAACCAAGTAGATAATTTAATAAAATATACTTCAAAAATTAACAGAGGCGAAAGCTTTGTAATAGACAATACAGGAGCAATAGATTTAGCAGATGATCCATTAGGATTACAAGATTTTGGCTATCAGCCAGGCAACAATCTTATTAAAGCATTTACTAAAAATGTTGACGTAACAGTACCTGAATTAAAAGAAATTCAGATATCAAGTTATGATAAGAACGGTTTACTTATAGGTGAAGTACAAAAACTTTCCCCATCACAAAATGCTATTACATTATCTTCTTATACAAATCATATAAGTGTTATTCCTGTTCTTGATAATATAGAAGCAAATGCTACTATAGAAATTAATGGACGCGAATATAAAGTAAATGAAGATATACCACGTATAGATATCAAAGACGGCGCACAAATGCATATTAAAACTGTAACACAGCCTGAAGGATTTATTGGTAATACTTATACATTTACAATAAATGAAATAGAAGATACAATATTGACTGACGGCGGCGTTACTATGATAGATGATATGGGATATATCCCAATAGGCGCTGATTTATCGGTAGTTGAAGTACAAGATGGAAATGATTATGGTAAAATAAAAGAAGCACTTTTAAATGATGATTGTACTGGTGAATTTACATTATTAAGTCTTGCTACTAATATTGATGGCGAAATATTAGAACTTGGCAATGGTGAAGGCGTAACTTTAAAATTCACATTGCCTGAAGGTTATGATGCATCCAAAACACAGTTATACAGAGTAGAAATTACAGATGAAGGAGTTAAGCTTTATGCTGCTCAAGCAGAAGAAAACGCAGCTCTTTCCTTAAATACAGGTTCTATAAACAGCTATTATGTATTAGCAGAAAAAGAGATTAAAACAGTTGATCCAGGTTCATCTCAGCCGGGTGGAGATAGCTCAACACCAGAACAAGGCGGCGATGGATCAGGCGGTACTCATCAAACCGGCGATGATTCTATGTCTATAGCTTGGGTTATATTAATCGTTGCTATATCAGGTATGTTAGTGCTTGTATTGACTAAAAAAGGATATAAAACTGTAAAATAATTTATTTATAAAAAAGAGAGTAGACAATGATTTTAACCGTATACTCTGCGGTTAATAAAAAAGTTATGAATATGGGGCCGTTTATAATTTAAACGGTCCCATATTCGTTTATATTATGTTATAATATTATACAATTATTATGCAGAAACATTCTTATAAAAATTCTTAAAGAGAGTAATTAGGTATGATAAAAATTGCAATTTGTGATGATGAAAAAATTGAAATAGATTTATTATATAAGGAAATAATGAAGGCTGCTGATGAAGCAAAGATTGTAGTCAGTTGTGATAAACTGTTATATGGTAATATATTATTAGATCATATACAAAATAGGAAAACAGTATATGATATAATTTTTCTGGATATATATATGCCTGATATAACAGGATTAAATTTAGCAAAGAATATAAAGAAATTTTCGCCAAAAACTGAAATAGTATTTGTAACATTAAGCAGACAGCATGCTGTTGAAGCATTTGATTTACATGCTTTGCATTATATAATTAAACCGGTTAATGTACAGCAGATAAAAGATGTATTTATACGATATGATAATAAATATAAAGTAAAAAAAACAATAGAAGTAAGAGTTGGCCGTGATCTTATACAATTAGATTTAAAAGCAGTACAATATCTTGAAAGTCATAATAATGGAACAGATATATATACTAAAAGCGGTAAAATTCATACATCTATTAATACACGAAAACTTGAAGAACAACTTGACAAAACATTTCTAAGAATACAGCGCGGGTTTATAGTAAATATGCATTTTGTTGATCATATGACTACAGATTCATGTATATTAAAGAATAGGACAACAATACTTATTAGCCGTAAAGAACGTAGTAATATAAGAGCTACATATCGAGAATTTATATTTAATAGTTTAGAGGAAGGTGAATAAATTTAATGCTTGAGTATTTAATGGTACATATTACAGGATTTTTAATTCAAATACTTCCATGTATGCTTTTATGTCTGCTTCCTTTTTCAAAAGATAAATTTAAAATAAATAGAAATAAACTTATAGGTATTTTAACACCAATATGTATAATATTTTCTATAATATTTGCATTAACAATATATTATCTTTCATTTGATGATAAGTACAATATAAGTATAATATCTAATGCATTTATGGGAGTTGCAATAATTGCATGCTGCACTTTATTTTTTGTATGTATAAAAGAATCGGTATATAAAAAATTAATGGTAATCTGTGTAATATTAATTTATGCTGCCTTTATTTATATAGGGGTAAATTTAATGAAATATACATTATTTATAAGGGAACAATGGCCTGGTCAAGGTTATACCTATAGTTATTATACATTAACATATTTCTTAATACTATCAGCAATAACACTGCCAATAATATGGAAAGTTATGATAGGGCCAATACGAAAATATTTAGAAAATATAGATTCAAAATTTTTACGCCGTACTTTTTATATAATATTAGTGCTAACAATATTTTATTATATTTTCTTAGCAAGTATATTTCCTTCATTGGAATATGTTCCATGGGATGAGGAAAAAGGGTTATTTCTTTTCTTTGTCTATACATATTTCTTTGCATCTTTATGCCTTATTATAGCATTTTGGTTTTTATTCTGGGAAATACTTAAGATACAGGAAAAAAGCAAATATAGAAGCCTTTTGAGAATTCAACAGATTCGATATCAGGAAATTACTGAAAATATAGCTAATGTACAAAGAACAAATCATGATATGCGCCATCATTTCAGGGTAATTGATAACCTGATAACTGAAGAAAAACATGATAAAGCAAGGGAATATATCAATGAATGTGTAACTATAATAGAATCCGGAGAAATAGAACAATTTTGTATTGAACCAATGGTAAATGCATTATTACAATATTATGTAGGCGAAGCTAGAAAAAAAGATATAAAATGTGATATAAGGGTATCAATGGAGCATTGTCCTATTGATAATATTGATATGACGGTATTATTAGGAAATTGTCTGGAAAATGCAATAACATCATGTGATGATATAAAAGGTGATATAAAAACTGAAAAATTTATTCGTTTAAATATAAAAACTATTAATAGCACCTTAGCAATATTAATGGAAAACAGTTGCAATAAAGTTTTATTTACAGGATATGACCAGTCTTATACGGATAATTTTGTAAAAGCATCAGAATTTAAAAGTATAAAAAAGGAAGGCGGAATAGGTTTAACAAGTATAGAACATACTGTAAAAAAATATGCAGGTATTGCGGAATATAAATATACTCCGCCTATATTTTATACCCGTATAACATTAGAACTTAATAATATAAGATAATAGATAATTAATAATTATAATATTATCAATTTATATTTTTACTAATTTACACAATATTAAAAGACAAAAGGATATACAAAACTATTTATTATATTATAGAAAACGTTTATGTTTGCATGGCTTTACAGGAAGAAGGGGGGACGCCTGCGGGCCAACCATATTTATAAATATGGTTGGGCAAATGCAAAATAATTCTCCATATAAATCATTATATTTATATAAATAACATGTCTTCTTTTTTAACTTAGATAGTATGATTATGAATTATTTTGCAAAAAGCGCATCTTACAAAGATGCGCTGCGCAGGCGTCCCCCTCCCCCTTAAACGGACCGTTTTTGCAGATTAGAAGATGAGAATTATTAGTTTAAAATGATAAAAATATTAAAGTTTTAGATTAAATCATAGAGTAAATGGAAATTGTTAAAAAATTATTTAATAATATAAAATGTCTTTTAGGATATTAATTGTATTTGTTTACTCGATACACAATGAAGATAAAAAATGGTATTATATCAATATTTCTCAAGACATATTGATATAATACCATTTTATGTTTTTTTACAATTATCGGATTTTCTAAATAATCTCGATTCAAATTATTTATTAGTATCCCGCTTTTTTATTAAGATTATTATTTTATTATTAAAATTAAAACCTACAAATCATAAATTCCGTATTTAATTTTTATCCTATCGATTTTTTTACGCCATAAAGCAAAAATTGGTATAAGGAATAAAACAGTAGCTACAGCATGTGATAATGAAAAAGGTAATCCTGCAAAATAAGCTGTTAATATAGTATTTAATGTAATAGGAGAAACATATCCGATAATATACCATGAATCAAGGATAAAACCATAAAAAAGAGCTGATATAAAACCATAAATACATACTTTATAAGTTTTATCTAATAAATGGCAATTATTTAATGCACCGGCAATATAACCAATAAGTCCCCATGCATACATTTGCCATGGAGTCCAGGGACCTTGTCCAAAAAACATATTTGAAGCTAATGCTGTTATAGCGCCGGTCATAAAACCGTTTTGTTTACCAAAGCATACTCCGCTTATTATTACAATAGCTGATACAGGTTTAAAATTTGGAAAGGGAGCAAATATAATCCTGCCAGCTACTGCTATTGCTGATAATACTACAATAGGCATAATATCGCGGGGACGGGGTTTTTGTTTTTCAAAATGGATAAAAAATGGAATAATAGATAATATTACAGTTACAAGAGTAATAACTGCTGTATGTTCAATATTAAAATATGCGCATAAAATTAGTATTGCAGGGACAAGAACCAGCATAATTATTTCAGTGATTTTCAGCAGTTTATTCATGTTTTATATCCTCCGCAATTATACAGCCGTCAATAAATCCTCTTGTCATACGGTTTGTTTGGGTAGTATAAAACATATTGGATGAAAAAAATTCTTTCCCTGTATCAGAACAGATAATATCGCCGTCAAACAACATAGAACATCTATCGGAAGATGACGCAGCAAATTCCAAATCATGTGTCACTATTAATATTGTTTTGCCTTTTAATTTTAAATCTTTTAGTATATTTATAAGCTGTGCTTTATATATCCCGTCAATACCCTTTGTAGGCTCATCTAATATTAAAATATCAGGAGAAATGAGTAATATTTTTGCTAAAGCAGCCTTTTGCAGTTCACCGCCGCTTAAATCAAACGGATGTCTTTGTGAAAGCTTATCTAATCCTAATTTATTTAAGATATTTTGTATGTCATTATCATTATATTCATATTTATCCTTTAATAAACTAAGATCTTCATATAAAGTATCTTTAGTAAATAAAGCTTTAGGATCTTGAGATAACAGTCCGGTTTTCAGTCCGGATTGTTTTTTTATTTTACCGCGCGATGGCTTATAAACGCCGCATAAAATATTCATTAAAGTAGTTTTACCACTGCCGTTAGCTCCTACTATGGCATGAATTTCATTATTATATAATTCAAATGAAGTATCGCGCAAAACAAAATCATTTTGTTTATCATAACGAAACCAGATATTTTTAGCTTGTAATACAATCGCCTTACGATCTCTATGAATAATTATATTATTATTTGAATTTTTCAGTTTAATATTGTTTTTATTAAGCCATTGTCTGCCTTGTTTAACATTAAGAGGATAATTTTCCGATTCTCCTAAATATTTTGCAATTTTGATAGGCGCTGGGAGAGTAATGCAAAAGCTATTATTTTTATTAAAAAGATTTTTTACAAATATCTTTGGTGGGTTATCTGAAATAATCATACCTTTTTCCATAAATATAACTCTATCAGCTGATGATAAAATATCTTCAAAACGATGTTCAGATATAATAACCGTAATACCCATTTCATCATTTATTCTTTTAACCATCTGCAAAAATTCTTTTGCTGCAATAGGGTCAAGCTGAGACGTCGGTTCATCCAATATAAGTATATCCGGCTGCATAGCCATAACAGAAGCTAAATTTAATATTTGTTTTTGACCGCCTGAAAGAGTATAAGTTTTTTTATTAATCCAGCTGTCTATTGAAAAAAATGCAGCGGTTTCCGCCATACGGCGCCTTATAATATGTGAAGGCAAACCCATATTTTCCAAACCAAAGGCAAGTTCATGCCATACGCTGTCCATAATAATTTGATTATCCGGGTCTTGAGCGACATATCCAACTTTTACAGCTAATTTTTTATTAATTTTATCATCACGGTTTGTATCCATTATTAATATTTTGCCTTGTGTTTTACCAACTGGTGCAATTTCACTTTTTATACTGCGCAAAAGGGTAGTTTTTCCGCTGCCTGTCGGGCCGCATATCAGAATATATTGTCCATTATTTATTGTAAGATTTATATTTTTTAAAGTATAATCTGAAGCATTTGGATATGTAAAATGATAATTTATAAACGATACCGCAGACATGCTAAGCTTTCCCTCCCTTCTAAAAGCATAGGATAAAGCAGTAATATTGCATAAAAAATACATAACCACAAAAAATTTATATTATATGATATCACAGGATAAAATACAAATTTATTTGCATAAATAAAAATTATCAGTGCGTTTATTATTATAATAATAAGCAAAATAATCAATGAAACAGTATCATATAAAGTAAACCGTTCATTTTTATAATGGCTGCGTTTTCCTGATAAATATCCGCGTGCACGCATACAATCTGCTGTTTCTATAGAATTTTCCATACTCCATTCCATTAATGACGATGCAAGCGTAATTCCCTGATTAAACCGTGTTTTTTTATCCTGTTTTTCATTGCCTAATAATGCATTTTGCGCTGTATTAATCTGATTAGCTTTTCTTATGGTATCCGGTATATATCGGAATACCATAGATAGCATCATAGCAATAGTAGGTATAATACCGCCAAATAAACTCAGGAATTTATCGCTGGTCATTATGATGCTGTAACAGGAAAACCATTGAAGTACATTTATAAGCATACCGCCGGAACATATACCATAAATAAGCGATTCAAATGTAATAGGTTTATCCCCAATATAAAAAAGTACGGTTAAACCTAAACTATTAAATATTATATTTGACAGGCTTACTATTAATAAAATTATTAAATAAATCCAAAGGCTTTTTATATATTGCTTAAAGCCTTTGAGATAGCATAAATATACAGCGGAACATAAAAAAGATAATAAAACAAATACAGGATTTAAAGTACACATTGAAAAAATAATAACGCTGGCAAAATATAAAAAAATAACAGCGCTGTGATAATAAGAAAATATATGTTTTTTCATATTATAAATCATTACCATTATCGCAGGTATATCTGAAGGATATAGTATCTCCGTCTTTCAAAGTGTATTTACTGCAGCTTTTATTAACATAATTACCATTTACATAATAAATCCATCCGCTTTTAGAACCGCATGCTTTTTCACTAAGGGACTGTATAGAATAAACATACGTGCCCATAGCAGAATTATTAGCGCCTATAACAAGTCCGCTCTTTTTAAGAGCGTCATAAACGGTTGCACCGGTATCCAATGTGATCTTTTTACCGCTTAAAATTATTCCATTTTGCGATATGGCTTTAGCGATATCATTGCCTTGTGCAACAGCTGTCTTACAGTCCACACTTAAAGTGACTGTGATGGTAGCAGGTGTTTGTTCAGCCGGCTGTTCTACAGGAGCAGGGGCCTGAGAAGATGTTGTTGGAGCAATTGGAGCAGCAGGCGCCTGCGATTGCGGAGCTGGTTCAGTGATATTAGTTGAATTATTTGTAGACTCAGCGCTATCCTTTTTAGAAGAATTTTTATTGGCAGCAGCACTGTTTTTATTATTAATTGCCGAAGATTGTATATCTGACGACAGATTGTCCGAATTAGCTGATAAACTGGAACCGCTATTTTCTGACGAGCTTATATAAGCGTTATATGAAGAATTTTTATCTGTTTGAGAGGATGAAATATTGCTGCTGGTCTGGTTGCTGGTCTGACTGCTGGATGGAGTATTATTAGAGCAGCCGGAAAATAAAGATATAATAAATATAAAGGATAAAAGCCATATAAATAGTTTTTTCATATAAAAATTCCCCTGTCTATAAGAATAGATGATTGCCGCTTTAATTATTATAATTAAAGCGGCAAATTCTATTTAAAATTTATTGCTTTGAGGATTTCTTTTTGCTTATAGATAATAAGATAATAATTACTGATGATAATACTAAAATAATTGTAAAAATTATAATAGGAGAAAAATCGCCGGTTGAATAATTACCGTTATTATCACTATTATCGTTATCGTTATTATTATCGGAACTTTGAATATTGCTGCTTTCTGAAGACGGGTCCTGAGAACTGCCTTCAGATGAGGAAGAACTTTCATCATCTTTATCATCGTCTAAATCAGGTGTCTCAACATTTGTATTAGATAAAGAAAACAGCTTGCCGGAATCATTAGTATAATAAAGCGTACCGTTTTCATCACATATTATACTTGCCATACAATAATTTTGGCTGTCTTCATCCGGAGTAAAGATTACATCAGCATCTTTTTGATCTGAACCCAATTTTATTGAGTATATACCGCCTGGATAATTATTACAGGTAAAATATGCATAAACACTGCCGTTATAACCGGTAGAAACTAAAGGAGCTGATTTTATTTCTGCAACGGTATCAACAGATTGTATTACTTTCATATCCTGCAAATCAATGATACACATAATACCTTTATATTCATTTTGTTCGCCTTGATGTCCGCCCACATACGCTTTATTGTCATAAATGGTAGGGGTACTGGTACTGTATTGTGCAAATTGTACGCTTTGATATCCTGAGAAACTTCCGTCGTCAGCAACATCTATTTTATGAAGTTTACCATCTGTTGAAACGGCAAAAACTTGATTATCATTTTTGGCAATAGTTGAACGTACAGAACATCCAAGATCTAACCTGGAGATTTCTTTGCCTGTTTTAGCGTCTAAAGATAATAATATTCCGTCATCGCCTGCTATAATAATAGCATTATTCATATATACAGCACCGCTCCAATAATAACCAGCGTTATTATTTTCATATTTCCATACAGTATTGCCGTTTGTTTCATCTATACATAAAATAGTACCATAAAAGCTTGTCACCCAATCAGCGCATACAGTAGCTGAATAAATATAACCGTCATGGCTAATTAATGTGCTTAAGTTTTGATGAGCATATTCAGCGCCGTCTTTTATATAGCTTTTAAGGCTGCTTGTATACCAGACTGTATTAAGAGAATCAGCAGCTACAGCCTGTAATCTTCCGTTAGGAAGAGGAACAATAATTTTACCGTTTGTATAAAGCAGGCGGCATGTATATTCTATATTATCTAAAAGAGCGCCGGAAGCTATAACATTACCGTCTTTATTAAGTATGAGCAGCTTATTGCCTACGGCTATATAAATATTATCATTTACTATAATAGGATCGGATATATTGGTATAATAATCATTTGATGCTTTTAAAATATAAGCCCAGTTAAATTTAGCATCATCGGAAATACGCGGGGTTTTAGCAGATGTTACGCTGTTATTGTTATCATTGCCTCGGAAATTCGGCCATATTGAAGTATAATCCGGTAATTGAGCGTTAGGATCGATTACAACGCCTTGGCTTTGAGTACCTTTTACGATTATATCAAATGTTTTAGTTAAAGTTATAGCAGCTTCGTCTAATGCTGTATATTGGAAATTAATAGTAGCGGTAAGAGTAACTATTTTATCCTGCTGAGGTCTTGTAACTTTGCCGATATAAGGATTAAATAATGTATCAGCAGTACCTTGGTTGCTATTATCTATAGCAATAACACTATCATCGGAAGATTCCCATGATATAATAGCCCATTTTTTATCATCAATAATTTTAGGAAGAACAAGGTTATTTTCAACCTGGCTGATGGATTGGTTTTCACCTTTTATAGAATCATTATTGATTTTATCAGCTATTTCAGATGTAATAGTCTCTTTAACTTTATCAGCATCCCAATATATAACTGCATTTATTGAATATTCATCAGTTGCTGAACCTTTTATAAAATTAAATTTAACAGGGGTTTGTGCAAACCACATAAACCGCATATCATTAGGATTTGCATAAAAATATGTTATATCGCCGTTTGGGGATATATATTGAGTATCGCTTTGTTTTATTGATACATTAATATCGCTGTAACCTAATGAAATAAGTTCATCCTTCATTATTTTACATACGTTTGTATCTTTTCCAAATACAGGTTTTAATTTAAACCAGCTATCGTCTAAAGCTTGTATAGCGGCTGATACATATTGCTCATCCGTAAGATTTTGGTTTTGATTATTTACAGATAAATCGGTTGCAGAAGAATTATTATATCCGGATACAGGATTTGCTATTATATCCTGAGCAGATACGGTAATACATGAAAAAGCGATAATAACCGATATTATTAAAGATATAATACGTTTATAAGTTTTTGTCATTTTAGCATATCTCCCTTTATATTTTTTATTTTAGCTTATCATTTTCTCTTTTTAGCAGGTTGTTTTATACCTGCTTTTTCTAAAGCGCGGGGCCATGGACCTAACATACCTTTTATAAAAGCTACATCCTGATCATCAAAGTCGTCTTTTTTAGGCAGTCTATCCAATTGGAGATATTTTTCTTTTAATAAACCGATGGCTTTTTGTATTTTATCAGACATTTCCCCCTCCTTAAAAAACTGATAATTAACGATAAAAAAGCGCTTTCCCATTTTATGAGAAAGCGCAACACAATCAATTAAAATGCCGCAATAATACTAACACAGGCTAAAATTCAGAAAAATACAGCCTGTATTTAATAAAAACAAAAGAAACGGCAAATCAATAAAACCGGCTGCACTTCTTCATCGCCAAAGACAGTATAAACCAAATAAAAAATACGGCAGGTCTCCTGACTTATGATGCAAACGGTATTATAAAAATTTTACCGTTTATACGAAAAAGACCTTCTCAGTATAAAAAATACCAATGGTATAATAATTTTTCGTATATCATCAGACACAGTAATGGCGGTTGTGCCGGAATTACACCGGCTTCCCTATTAATCTACTTTAATATAAGTTTAAAAAACTTATTTCGAACCGCATTTTCCTTATTGATTATATTTAATTTTTATTTATAATATCATAATTTTAATTTAATTGCAATGTATTATAAATGCTATATTATCTTAAATTAAATAATATATAAAAATATGCATATAATATTAAAAAAACTCTGGTTACGTTAGCATAAAAAGGGGGCGCCTGCGTGCAACCATATGAAATATGGTTGCCAAATGCAAAATAATTTGTTATATAAAGATGATGAGTATTTAAGATAATACTAGTTTTCCTTATTAACTCAGCCTAAATATTTTTAAAAATTATTTTGCGTAAAGCGCATCCTTTGGATGCGCTGCGCAGGCGCCCCCATAAACGGTACTTTTACATTATTTGTTGCTTTTTTATTTTAGTCTTATTATTTTTATTCTTTTGTTTTGAGTGATTTAAATTATCTTAGATAATACAATAACATATTATGCTAACCATTTTTTTAGATAATTAATACTCTTGTTTGTTTCATCTTCTATTATTTTATTTGCATTAGTAAAATCAATATCATCAGATAAAATACTTTCAAGCTCATTTAATTTTTTAACAATACGGTTATTAAATGAAAATTTATTAATTAAATCATTTAATTTTTCTGAATTACCATATGATCCATTTATACTTTCTCTAATAATTACAGCAAAAGGAATATTATACTTAATTGAAAAAACACTGCCATGAAATGTATCAGTAATAATATAATCAGCGTTTTTAAAATAGCTTAATACTTCAAATGGTGAGGCGGGTATATATATATCACAAAAATTTTGCCGGTTGCCAAGACATATAAGCTTTTTATTATGCTTTTTTGCAAAATTTATAATATACTCAGCTTCTTGTTCATTTATTCTATTAGCATAAGCATAAACAATTATATAATCCTTAATATCAGGCGGAGCAGGGATATCATCAGTATAATCATATATAAAAACAGGATCAAGGTGCATAAAAGGTATTTTATCAGTAAGATTTTCTATAATATTTTTTGAATTATTATCGCGAACAGAAATACAGTCAAAATTATTAAGCAATTGTGATATTTCTTTATCAACATTATATTGTTTTAATTTGTTTAAAGTAGTATTGCCAAATGATGCTGCATAACTGATAAGTTTTTTTGATTTATGATTTTTTCCGAATAGCTCTAAAGAATAACCTACGTCAGCATTTGTTTGCAAACAATTGAATACTTCATCACTGCCGATTATTAAAACATCTGTAGGCACTTGATAATGATATTCATCAGTTATATTCAAATAATGTTTACAGGCATATTTAAACTTATTAAAAAATTCTTTCTTTTGTTTATTGCGCAAATATTTTTCTTTATTAAATATACTTAAAGTATATCCGACACATTTACGCGCTTTTTTATACATTTTGTAAAATATATTATGGCTTTTTTGATTTGAGGGAACAATACATGGCTCAATATGATAATCGATAAATAGAACATTATGGCCTAATTGTTCTATTATTTTTTTTAAACTGTATGCTTGTAAAAAAGAACCGTAGTTAATAATTCTTTGCATACTTATAATACCAATTTTCATATTTATTCCCTCCTTTGCTATTTAGACAAAAATTTCTTTTTATATTTTTTGAGCATGGTATAAGGAAAAGATGATTTAAGTTTTCTTATTTTTTGATTATGCTTTACATTTTTATAAATCTTAGTTAAACTCACAGCGCCCAAAAAACCTTTATCAGGATAATTTTTAAGGAAAATATCTCTGTCAGGTTCAGGCGGATTAGAAGGGTGCTCAAGCTGTTCATTGTTTTTTGCAGCTTCAGCAATAGAACGAGCTTCATAATAAAATAAATGCCTGGTATTATCAAAAAACGCTTTACCTTTTTGAGTATTTATTAAAACAACTGAAATTTTCCCTTTATAAGGTTTTTTCAGCGTGGAGCGGTCTATACCCCAAAAATCGCCTATAGTAATATCAGAAATTCGGTTTCTGGATGCAAATTTACATGTATAACAATTATCTCTATATGATAATCCGGATAAAAAGGCAGAAAAATATATATCATATTTTGCAGGTTCTTGTGAAATAATATCACTAAAATATTTCAATTCAAAATAAAAATCCTTTTCGCCGCGAAATGTAAGATTATTATAATTTTTATCAGGATATTGTTTATTAAGATATTCACTCAGATATGAGGCGGGAGGAGCGCCATGACATATAAGGTCTACAGTAATAAGGTTTGGATATGGTTTTTGCAGAAAATTATTAAAACCGGCAATTTGACATGGCGTACCTGTAAATAAAACATTAACACCTTTGTCAAGCATATCTTTTGCCTGTCTAAAAGTGAAAGCTATATCGCTGTAGACATATTTTGATCCTTTGAGCTTTTCTAAATCTGCTTTATCCCGGACCATAATATGTTTTAAATTAATATTTTCATCAAAAGCTGCTCCAAATACTACCCCGTTATTTTCCAGAATATATTTGCAAAAAGCATTACTGATACCGCCGGAAGCACAATTTTTACTTGATATAGTATCTTTTGCATAAGCGGCATAACATAATTGTTTGAAATCAGGCTGATTTATAAAATTTGTATTTACTGGACAAATTTTTTTACATAATCCGCAATCTATACATTTTTCAGGATCTATTACAGGTATAGCTTTTCCATAAATATCTGATTCAAATGATACCGCATTTTTAGAACAAATGTTTTGACATGCTTTGCAGCCATAGCATAAATCTTTATCACATATTTTCATAAAATTTATAAACCGGCTTATAAGTTAAAAATATCATATTTCCCTTTTTATATAAGATATAAGGATAATTATTTAAATCTATTTTTATTAAGTTTATTTTTAACTAAAGTTATTATACGGCCGCGTTCCTTCCTATTAAATAAAATAAATAAATTTATTATATAACCTATAATAC
>CALWVB010000025.1 GCA_944384895.1 uncultured Clostridia bacterium
GGATGAGAATATGATATAAGGTATTGTTTTAATAACAGTATCCAAATTAAGAAAAATTATTTTGCGTACAGCAGCCATATAAAATATGGCTGCACGCGGGCGCCCCCTGTTAACGGTACTTGAGATGATTAAATCTTTATTTTATCAATAAATATAGATTTAAGTTTTCGGATATCGATTATTAAGTTATTATATGTATATATAAGTGATATAAGTTTTCATAAGCTTATAAAACTTATATATTAAACTATACTGCTTATTTAATTATTGATTCTTTTATTTTATATTAACGGCATATAATATCATAGTTTATTATGATATTTTAAAATTTTTATTATTTAGTTTTATAATGGATATTTTATAAATCCGTTTTATACAATATAATCTGAGAAGAAGGTTGTGATAAAATTGCAGAACAGATATTATACCCCGGAAGTAGAAACTGCTTCAGTTGAAGAACTGAAAGCCATACAAACAGTACGTCTTATTCGTACAGTAAAGCATTGTTATAAAAATGTCCCATTTTATAAGAAAAAATTTGATGAATTAGGTATTACTCCGGATGATATAAAATCTCTGGATGATTTATCTAAGCTTCCATTTACTGTTAAGCAGGATTTAAGGGATAATTATCCGTTTGGATTGCTTGCAGTACCTAAAGAGGATTTATATCGAATCCAGGCTTCCTCTGGTACAACTGGTAAACAAACTGTTGCTGGATATACTAAAGAAGATATTGATATGTGGGGCGAATGTACTGCGCGCGCTATAGTCGCTGCCGGCGGCACAAAAGAAGATTTTATCCATGTATCATATGGTTATGGCCTTTTTACTGGTGGATTTGGCCTTCATGCTGGCGCTGAAGCTATGGGATGTACTGTTATCCCTGTATCATCTGGTAATACCGAACGCCAGGTTAATATATTAAAAGATTTTGGTTCTGATATCTTATGCTGTACTCCTTCATATGCCCTTTATATCGGCGAACATGTACGTGATAAAGGTATTGATCCAAAAACTTTAAAAGTACGCGCTGGTATATTTGGTGCTGAACCTTGGACAGATAATATGCGTAAGGAAATAGAAAAGCTTTTAGGTATAAAAGCTCATGATATTTATGGTCTAACTGAAATATGCGGCCCAGGTGTATCCTTTGAATGTGAAGAACAAACTGGTATGCATATAAATGAAGACTATTTCTTACCTGAAATAATTGATCCTGAAACTGGTAAACAATTACCTGAAGGCTCTACCGGCGAATTAGTATTTACGACTATTCAAAAATATGGTATGCCTCTTATAAGGTACCGTACCCGTGATATTTGTACATTAACACGTGAAAAATGTTCCTGCGGACGTACTCTTATTAAGATGTCCCGTGTTACTGGACGTACTGATGATATGCTCATTATCCGCGGCGTTAATGTATTCCCATCTCAGGTTGAACATGTATTGCTTGAATTAGGGCTTACTGCTCCTTATTATATGCTTATTGTTGATAGGCATAATAATATGGATACACTTGAAATTGAAGTTGAAATGACTGAAGAAATGTTCTCCGATTCAGTGCGTAAAATTGAAGAAACTGCTAATATTATTAAAAATGCTATGGCTTCATATTTAGGCATAACAGCCACTATAAAAATGGTTGAACCAAAATCTATTCCAAGAAGTGAAGGTAAAGCTAAAAGAATTATTGATAAACGTAAATTTATATAATTTTTATTCTTTAATTTTACATAATAGAAAGGAGTTAAATATATGCAGATAAAACAATTATCCGTATTTGTAGAAAATACTCAGGGCCGTCTTGCTGATATTACTGCTAAAATTGCTGAAGCTAATATTGATATCCGTGCACTTTCTCTTGCTGATACAACTGATTTTGGTATTCTCCGTCTTATTGTCGATAAACCGGAAGAAGCTGTACTTATTTTAAAAGAATCCGGACTTACAGTATCTCTTACCAATGTTATTGCTATTGGTATTGACGATACACCAGGTGGATTTGCTAAAGCGGTACGTGTATTAGCTAATTCTGATATAAGTATTGAATATCTTTATGCTTTTGTCAGCCGCAGTGATAATTTAGCTTATGTTATCCTTCGTGTTGAAGATAATGATAAAGCTGTGAAAGTATTAACCCAAGGCGGTATTCCTGTTGTCGGCCAGGAAGATATATTTTCAAAATAATATTTTATAAAAAAATACAGGAGCTATAGGATGAATAATTCCTATAGCTCCTTTTTTCTATTTATTTTTGAAAAATTTTATGTATAAAAAACATAGTACCAACGGTATTGCTACTACTATTTCAAGAAGCAACAAAAACTCTAACAACATAATAATATTTGGTATTGTCAATTTTGAAACTCACTCCCTCCTGATGCATAGATTTCATAGATAATTGCTCCGCTTGCATATTCATATCCAGTCCAGTTTCCAAACAAAGTTGTATGATTTTGTTTGAAATCACAAATATATTTTATTGAATAGGTTCTTCCTCCGTCCAGTTTTGTGCCTTCATATGTGTAATATACAATTTCAGTGTTTATTTCCGCTGTGTTGTTTGCATAAATTCTTGCTGATTGCAAAGTACCAATCATTGTACTGCTGGTCTGATTTACTGTAGCCGCTGCTGTTAAACTAATTGTTTTGCTTAATCCGTCAACTCTAAAGTTCCCTGTTTTAGAATAATTCTTTAAAGCAAATGGTGTTATTTCACTTTGCGGCCCTTCTTGAATTGGAATGGCATCCGGGCCCCTGGCGGCTATCATCTCCCGCCACATTTTTTCGCCTTCCTCTACAGTCATCATCCTCGCGACAACTGTGTAATCTTCATCCTGGTAAACAATCTGCGAAGGGTTAAGCTGAACATTATCTGCGCTGACACTGAGCGCAAACGAACACATGAGCGCTGCCGCTAAAAACACAGCTAGTATTCTTTTTTTCATCTGACTTACCTTCTTTCATTTTATAATATGTAATTTGTTCACCAAATTACATATCTATTTTACCATAGTTAATAATAATTTACAATATATTTAACAAAAAATTCTAATATATCATTTTTATTTTATCAAAAACATTCAATATTCATACCTTAAAAAAATTACGGATATCCATATATGATGAATTATATTAATTAAAATTACATCACAGCAAACATATATAGAAAACAGATTTAAGCATATTTAGCTTTTTATAATATAAAAAACGTTGTCCGCTGCGTTGCCGTATAGTGGGGGCGCCTGCGCGCAGCCATATAAAATATGGCTGCTCTACGCAAAATAATTTTTCTTAATTAGGCTATTGTTCTTTTGATTATCCTTATAACTATATTCTACCTACCCTAATTTATTAGCTATTATTTTGCTTTAGCGCATCTTTTTAAGATGCGCTGCGCAGGCGCCCCCTCCTAGACGGTATTTCCCCTTATGTGCAGCTAGCCGGTATTATAATTTTTAAATTATTACAATACGAATAATTCCAATTTACGCTTATCATATACTTTAATTTATTAGGATTAATTTTTTATATCTTTGATTTTTCAGCGTTGTTCATACTATTTTTATATAGCTTATATTCTTATATTTAAGATATAAAATATAAGCCAATCAATAATAAAAAGCCTGCCAATGATAAAATACACTGGCAGGCGAAAATTATTTATATTAAAATTATTCAGCAGAAGCTTCTTCCTGAGCAGGTTCTTCAGCTACAGTCTCTGTTGCTTCAGCTGGAGTCTCAGCTTGCTGGTCAGCTTCATTTTCCGGTTCTAATAATGCACGGATAGAAAGACTTACACGTTTTCTTTCAAAATCAATATCAGTGATTTTAACAGTAACTTCCTGGCCTATGCTGAGAACATCGGAAGGTTTGTCAATACGGCGGTCAGCTATTTGAGAAATATGGATAAGACCGTCAATACCAGGGATAATGTTAGCAAATGCGCCAAATTGAGTTATACCAACAATTTTAGCTTTTGTAACAGTACCAATTGGATATTTATTCTTAAGGATTTCCCATGGATTATCTTCAATTTTACGGAAACCTAAAGAAATTCTCTTTTTCTCTGTATCAAGATCTTTAATATATACATCAACAACATCGCCGATATTTACAACTTCAGACGGATGTTTAATTCTTCCCCAACTAAGTTCAGAAATATGTATCATACCGTCTACACCGCCGATATCAACAAAAGCGCCATATTGAGTAAGCGATTTAACAACTCCTGTATATTTATTGCCCACAGCAGCTTCTTTCCAGAATTTTTCAGATGCTGCTTTACGTTCTTCGCGAGCAACAACACGGATAGAACCAACAGCTCTTTTACGTCCACGGTTATTAGAAGCTTCAATAATACGGAATCTTACTTTTTTACCTATTAAATCTTCTAATGGATCATTTCTATTAAGAGTAGCCTGAGATGCAGGAACAAATATTCTTACATTGCCATAAAGAACAATAACGCCGCCTTTAATAACTTCGATTACTTTACCTTCAAGTATCTCATTATTTTCAGATGCTGCAACAATATCATCCCATTGTTTTGCTGCATCTACACGTTTTTTAGAAAGCATAATAGTGCCTTCCTGATCGTTAGTGCGCATAATGAGGAGGTCAAGAACGTCGCCTTCCTTGACGATATCCTCTGCTTTAGCACTTGGATCGTTGGAAAGCTCGTCAATCGGAATAAAGCCAGCCTGTTTACGGCCAACGTCAACCTGTACCTCAGATGGAGTGATACGGATTACCGTGCCTTTTACCCTTTCGCTTGGTGTCAGACTTTTGAGAGATTCCTCCAAAGCTTCTTCAAAGGTCATCTCATCAAATGATTTTGCTTTAGTTTCGACTGTCTCGTTTGTTTCATTGTTGTTTATAATATCTGACATAACAACAAATACCTCCTTAATGATTGCGGCAGGAGTTGATGCACCTGCCGTAATGCCGATCCTTTCGGCCGCAGTAACTGCATTTATTGGAATTTCATCGGCTGTTTCAACATGGATTGTATTACAATTTTCACAACAAGCATCAAATAATTTTCTAGTATTTGAGCTTTGCCTTCCCCCTATTACGATCATAAGATCAGATTTTTGTGAAAGTAATACCGCTTCATGTTGCCGTTCCGACGTAGCATTACATATTGTATCAAAAATTTTAGCGTTTGTACATACCTTTTTAATGGTTTTTATACATTTTTTCCACTCATTTACCGAAAAAGTTGTTTGAGCTACCACAGAAACAGGAAAATCGACAAAATCTTCCTGTGATTTTAATAATTCTTCTAATTCATCATTATTTTTAAATACATAAGACTTGCCTTTTATATATCCTCTTATCCCATGTACTTCTGGATGCTGTTCATCTCCTGCTATAAAAATAATTTCACCTTGTTGTGATTGTTTTAGTGCTATATTATGTATCTTCTTAACAAACGGACAGGTAGCGTCTTCATAAGCAATATTATCATTTTCTAAATTATTAAATATTTCTCCCGGCACTCCATGCGAACGTATAATCGCAGTATATCCTGATGGTATTTCATCAACTGAGCCGGCTATCACTACTCCTTTATTCGTTAAATCAGCTACAAGCTGCGGATTATGTATAATAGGGCCTAATGTACATACCTTCTCACCTTTATCTAATAAACTGTATACTAAATCAACCGCTCTGGATACACCAAAACAAAATCCCGCTGTATTTGCTATAGTTATAGTTTTCACTGTAGGAAATTTTATAACTTCTCCTTTTATATAATCGCTCAATTAAATTATTCCTCCAATAATCTCGCTATTTCATCCATAATAAGCTTGCTTGCTTCTCTTATTTGTGCAGTTGAATGCGGAGAATCTATCTGAAATTCTGATGGATCTATAAGCCTTCCAAATTTTACAGTAATAGGTTTAAAAAGACGTACTTTTTGATTTTTTGTTTTTATTGCCATTACCTGAATCGGGGCTCCGGTTTTTGCAGCAAATAATACAGCACCTGCTTTTGCACGCATTAGTTTTCCATCTTTAGACCGACCGCCTTCCGGGAATATACCCATAACCTTACCTTCGTCTAATATTTCAAACCCTGTATTTATAGCTTCCTGGTCCCCTGTCCCTCTTTTTACGGGAAATGCACCTAAAAATTTTATTAATGCTGCAAATAATTTATTTCTGAATAATTCCTGTTTTGCCATAAAATATATCCATCTATGCATGGATAATTCCAATAATACAGGATCTAAATATGATATATGATTACAGCATAATACAACAGGACCGGTTTTTGGCATATCCTTTGGTTTTTCAAATTTAACTAACCATAACAGCTTTACAAATGGATAAGCTATATACCATAAAATCTTATGGAATATCATTTAAGATGCTCCTTTACTATTTTTATAATTGTATTAATAGATTCATCCAATGTTAATTCCGATGTATCAACAATAATAGATGTCCCAGAAGGCATAAGAGGAGCTATTTCTCTATGGGAATCCTGATAATCTCTCTTTTTAACATCCTCTAATACTTCCTGCTCTGTTACATTTTCACCTTTTTCTAATAATTCTAAATATCTTCTATGAGCTCTTTTTTCAGCACTTGCTGTAAGAAATATTTTTACATCAGCATTAGGAAGTATTACAGTTGCAATATCCCTGCCATCCATTATAACATTATTATTTTTTGCTATATTCCTTTGCAAATCAAGCAAAAATTCTCGTACTTTAGGTATTGCAGATACATTTGACGCTGCCATTGATATTTCAGGCGTACGTATATATTCAGAAACATCAATATTATTTAATATAACCTGCTGTTTTCCTTTATTATCATATTTTAAAGATATATCAATATTTATAAGCTGTTGTGATACAGCTTGTTCATCTTTTGTATTAATACCTTGTTTTACAATATAATAACCAATTGCCCTATATAAGGCGCCTGTATCTACATAAATAAAACCTAATGCTTTAGCTGCTGCTCTGGCTATTGTACTTTTACCTGCTCCAGATGGTCCGTCTATTGCAACAGAATACATTTTATTAATACCTCCTAATATTTTCATATCTTATTATTATAATATCTTTTTTATTAATCTTTTATCGAATTATATTGGTTTTTGTAAGAAAATCTAAATCACTCGAAACAAAAGAATAAATAATAAACTAAAATAAAAAATCAAAATATAATGTAAAAGCACCGCTTATAGGGGGCGCCTGCGCAGCGCATCCTTTGGATGCGCTTTACGCAAAATAATTTCTTAAATATTCAGGCTGAGTTAATAAGAAAAACTAGTATTATCTTAAATACATATCATCTTTATTTAGCAAATTATTTTGCATTTGGCAACCATATTTCATATGGTTGCACGCAGGCGCCCCCTTTTTTACGGTAACGTAACCTGAAATGTTTTCTTTAATATTATATTACATAATTTTACTTTTATTTTTATATATTGTTTGATTTAAGGTAATATTGCTTTATTAATATAATTTTAAACGTAAAAATAGCAATATGTCAAAATACAAATAAAATTATATTGCATTTTAATACTAGGATGTTTATATCTCGGATTTATCTAATATACTATATTATGTTTTTATTATAGTATCAATGGTACTTTTCTCGTAATGTTAGTTATTATAGTATAAGTTTTACCTATTGGGTGTTAATTTTATTACATATATATTGTCTTGTCGAATAGAGAACGACAGGGTATGAAAATAACGTATAAAAAGGCAATGATATTTTCATCCATGCCCTCAGTACGCGTGGTATTATGTTTATTATCTTATCCCAGTTTATCCGCGTCTTTGCCGCGGGTCTTACCCGCTTTGCCACGAGTCTCATTTGCTATGAATTCTTGTATTTCATGCAATGCTGTGCATTGTTAATGGTTCTTTCCGCGTGGTATTATTTTTTTATATCATACCGGCCTATCCGCGTCTTTGCCGCGGGTCTTACCCGCCGGCGCCTGCTAGGACGCCGGTTGAAAATGCAATCTGAAGATTATATCCACCTGTATATGCGTCAACATCTATAATCTCGCCGGCAAAATATAATCCACTGACTAATTTTGACTGCATAGTTTTTGGATCTATTTCTTTTACATTAATCCCGCCGGATGTTATTATAGCTTCCTCAATTGGACGAAAACCTTCTACTATTACAGGAAAGTTTGTTAATACATTTATTAAAGCATAACGCATTTCTTTTGTTATCTGGTTTATTTTTTCATTGCCTGTAAGCTTTGCTTTTCTGATAACAGGCATAACAGCGCTTTTTGGTAATAATGCTCCCATCACATTATGAAGCGCACTATTAGGATTTTTCTCAAATTCACGCAATAATCTATTATTAAGCTGTTCATCTGTTAATGCTGGTTTAAAATTTATCAGTATTGTATATCTTGCTGGAGACATCTGACGCATATGAGAACTTGCGCTTAATATTAATGGCCCTGATGCGCCAAAATGCGTAAACATCATTTCACCAAAATCATGATATATCTCTTTTTTCTTTTGATTATCTATTATTTTTATTGATATATTTTTTAATGATAATCCCTGCATATCTTTACAATCATTACCTTTGCATACCAAAGGCACAAGCGATGGTTTTGGTTTTATTATAGTATGTCCAACCTGTTGTGCTATTTTATATCCGTCGCCTGTTGAACCTGTACCTGGATAAGATAGGCCGCCTGTACATATTATCACTTTATTCGCTAAATATTCTTTATTATTTTCATCAACTATACCTTTAATAACATTTTCTTCAATAATTAGCTTTTGAGCGCGTGTATTTATAATCTTTACACCGCTTTTTTTAACAAAATTATATAATGTATCTACAACATCCATAGCTTTATCTGATTGTGGAAATACTCTCCTCCCACGTTCAGTTTTAAGCTTTAATCCCTGATTTTCAAAAAATTCCATTGTATCTTTAGGTGAAAATCTTGTTATAGCGCTGTATAAAAATCTTCCGTTTACTGGAACATTTGATATAAATTGATCAATATCACAATTATTTGTTAAATTACATCTGCCTTTACCAGTTATCATTACTTTTCTTGCTACTCTTTGGTTACGTTCCAGTAATATGACATTATTGCCATTATTAGCAGCAAATCCTGCCGCCATAAGTCCA
>CALWVB010000026.1 GCA_944384895.1 uncultured Clostridia bacterium
GACTCGAACCCCTGACCTACTGGTTCGTAGCCAGTCACTCTATCCAGCTGAGCTACTGGCGCATATTTATTTGCTACCGCAATATATTATCATAAACTTGTCCTGAAGTCAATACCACATTTTATAATTTTTTTATAATATCAATGCAAAATATCTTATACTGAATTTATATAGTTTTATTTTCCTATTTTTATTTGCAATATTGTTAAAAAAATCGCAAAGTTTTATCTAAAAACAGTAATTTCTATTGACTTCGCCTTTATATGATAATAAAATATAAATTAATGTTACCTAATTTATTATTAGATAGATATAATATTAATAAAACCGGAGGTACTTTTTATTATGAGCAGAGTATATAATTTTTCCGCAGGTCCATCTGTATTACCTGAAAGCGTTCTTGAAAGAGCTGCATCAGAAATGTTAGATTGTAACGGTTCCGGACAAAGCGTTATGGAAATGTCTCACCGTTCAAAAGAATTTGATGCAATTATTAAAGGCACTGAACAAAAACTTCGTCAGGTTCTTAATATTCCTGATAATTATAAAGTTCTTTTTGTACAAGGCGGCGCTTCATCTCAATTTGCTATGGTTCCTCTTAATCTTATGAATAAATCCGGCAAAGCTGATTTTGTTATTTCCGGCCAGTGGGCTAAAAAAGCTTATACTGAAGCTGCACGCTATGGTCAGGCTAATATTGTAGCTTCTTCAGCTGATAAAACTTTTTCATATATCCCTGAATTAGATAGCTCAAAATTTGATCCTGAAGCTGATTATTTCCATGTTTGCTGGAATAACACCATTTATGGTACACATTTTAACGAGATTCCTGATGTTGGCAATGTACCTCTTGTAGCTGATATGTCTTCATGTATACTTTCTGAAAAAATTGATATAAGCAAATTTGGCGTAATTTATGCCGGTGCACAGAAAAATATGGCTCCAGCTGGCCTTACTGTTGTTATTATCAGAGAAGATTTAATCGGCAATGCAAGAGATATCACACCAACCATGTTTAATTATAAAACACATGCTGATAATGATTCATTATATAATACCCCTCCAACATATTGCATTTATATGTTAGGTTTAGTTCTTGACTGGATTATCAATGATATCGGCGGTATTGAAAAAATGCATGAACAAAATGTCAAAAAAGCTGCTATGCTTTATGATTTCCTTGATAATTCCAAAATGTTTAATGCAACTGTTCAGGGCAAAGACCGTTCTCTTATGAATGTACCGTTTGTAACAGGTAATGATGAACTTGACAAAAAATTTGTTAAAGCAGCTGCAGACGCTGGTTTTGTTAACCTTAAAGGCCATCGCAGCGTAGGCGGTATGCGTGCTTCCATCTATAACGCTATGCCGGTTGAAGGCGTTGAAAAATTAGTTGCATTTATGAAGGATTTTGAAGAAAAAAATTCTTAATTTAATAAAGAATAATATAACATTTTATAATTTATAATAATTAAATTTTAATTTTAAGGAGCATTAGTATTATGTATGATATAAAAATGCTGAATAAAATAAGCCAAAAAGGTTTATCAGTATTTGGCAAAAATTATAACTGTGATGTTGATATTGAAAATCCGGATGCTATAATAGTACGTTCAGCTTCTATGCATGAAATGGAACTTCCAGCATCCCTTAAAGCTATTGCAAGAGCTGGTGCTGGCGTTAATAACATTCCACTTGATAAATGCAGTGAAAAAGGTATTGTTGTATTTAATACCCCAGGCGCAAACGCTAATGCTGTTAAAGAACTTGTTATCGCCGGTTTATTATTATCTTCCCGTAAAATGGCTCCTGCTTTAAGCTGGGCTCAGGATTTAAAAGGTAAAGGCGATGAAGTCGGTAAATTAGTTGAAAAAGGTAAAAGTTCTTTTGTCGGCCCTGAAATTAAAGGAAAAGGCCTTGGCGTTATCGGCCTTGGCGCTATCGGCGTACTTGTAGCTAACGCCGCTGTTTCCCTTGGCATGGATGTTTATGGTTATGATCCATATATTTCTGTTGACGCTGCATGGGGTCTTTCACGTTCTGTCAAACATGTAACCAATTTAAAAGATATTTATGATAATGCTGATTATATCACTGTTCATGTTCCATTTAATAAAGATACAAAAGATTTAATTAATAAAACCTCTATTTCCATGATGAAGGACGATGTACGTATCCTTAATTTTGCCAGAGGCGGACTTGTAAATGATGATGATATAATTGAAGCTGTTAAATCTGGTAAAGTTGCAGCATATGTAACCGATTTCCCAGACGATAAAGTTCTTGGCATTGAAAATATTATTGCTATCCCTCATCTTGGTGCATCTACTCCTGAATCTGAAGAAAACTGCGCTTATATGGCGGCTCAGGAACTTAAAAACTTCCTTGAATCAGGCAATATCAATAATTCTGTTAATATGCCTAATCTTGAAATTGCACGCGCAGGTGATGTTAGAATTTGTGTTATTCATAAAAACGTTCCTGCTATGCTTACTCAGATTACTAAAACTCCTTCTTCTCAGGATATTAATATTGAAAATATGATGAGCAAATCCAAAGGCGATTATGCTTATAGCATACTTGATATTGATACAAGTGATGACAGCAAGATAGACGCTATTGTAAATGAACTTAATGCAATGGATCCTGTTATAAAAGCTTGGTTTATTAAATAATTAAAGTAATATACCAGGAATTTAAATAACATAAAACCATTAAAATAGCAATAAAAAATCTAATCCCATCAAAAAAACTAAAATTTGATAGGTACCGTTTAAGGGGGGCGCCTGCGTAGCGCATCTTTTAGATGCGCTGTCTGCAAAATAATAGTTGCTAAAACAGAGCCTGGCAAGTATAAAAAACAAGTATTGTCTTAATAACAATATTTATAATATTACAAATTATTTTGCAATCCCGCCGCCATATTTTATATGGCGGCGCGCAGGCGCCCCCTTTTTAATGTAACGCAACCTGAGTCTTTTATAATATATAAAGTAAAATAAAGAACACCTGGCGGTAAAATGCTGTCAGGTGTTCTTTGTTATTTATATTTATTTTGCTATATAAATCGGTTC
>CALWVB010000027.1 GCA_944384895.1 uncultured Clostridia bacterium
CTAACAAACATATGTCCGTCATTGCTAAAAATTGTCCCTGCTTCAAATTTTGGAATATCAGACGTATCTTTTACAAGACTTGATGAATGTATTTTTATAATTTTTCCATTTAATTTTGAAATAGCTACCGGCCATGGAGATAATCCCCTGATTTTATTGTGTATATCTTTTGCGCTATTGTTCCAATCTATATTACAAAGTGATTTATCCAGCATAGGAGCATAACAGCTAAGATTGTCATCCTGTTTTTGCGCTGTAAGCCTGTTATCAAAAAATAATTTCAATCCGTTTGATAATGTTTTTGCACCCAATACAGATAATCTGTCATGTAATTGGCCTGCTGTTTCATCCTGGTCTATTGGAGTACTTTGACAATATAACATATCGCCTGTATCAAGCCCTGTATCCATTTTCATTAAAGTAACGCCTGTTTCAGTTTCACCATTAATAACCGACCATTGTATAGGCGCTGCCCCACGGTATTTAGGCAATAATGATGCGTGGACATTTATACAGCCGTATTGTGGAAAATCTAATATTTCTTTAGGTAAAATCTTACCATATGCAACAACTATTATTAACTGCGGATTGAGTTTATTTATTATATCCAATGCTTTGCCATCACGCATTTTTTCCGGCTGATATACCGGCAGATTATGCTCCATAGCGCATACTTTAACAGGCGGCGGAGTCATTACATATCCCCTGCCTTTTGGCTTATCCGGCTGTGTAAATACTCCGCATATATCATAACCATCTTTTATTAATTGTTCAAGGCATGGTACAGCAAATTCAGGGGTACCCATAAATAGAATTCGCAAAATAGTTCCTCCCATTCAGGAATTATTTTTTATTGCTGTATAAAAAAACAGCTGATTTTAAATTATTTATTCTGATAATTATTCTTGTTTAAATCATATTATTCATATAAAATCTGCATAATATAAGCAGTTATTTTTTATCCTGATGTTTTTTATTGCTTTGTTTTTTTATATATTCATCCAATTCTTCCTGAGAAAGTATTTTTTTACATTTATCTATAAATAATTTACCATCCAGATGTTCAGTTTCATGGCAAAAAGCTTTAGCAATTAATCCTTCACCGGTATATTCATAGGTTTCACCTTTACGGTTTTGTGCTTTTATTTTTACTACCATAGGCCGTTGAATTATACCATATTGTCCTGGAAATGAGAGGCATCCTTCAAGCTCTTCCTGCATACCGGATGAACTTAAAATTTCAGGATTTATAAGCTCAAGTATTTCTTTCCCTGTATCAACTATTACAATTCTTCTTAATACTCCTACCTGAACAGCAGCTAAACCTACGCCGTCAGAATCACGGAGGGTATCTGCCATATCATCAAGCAATTGCCATAAACGCCAGTCAAATACATCGACTCTTCTAGAAATTTTTCTTAAAATTGGATCTGGATCTTTTCTTATTTTTCTTATTGCCATAGCAATTCCTCCGTTTTATATTTTATAAATCAGATTTTTTTATAAAATACTTCAAAAAATTTATTTTATAATTTATATGGTTGTTTCCGGATTCATATCCACATATGCTGTTACATCTTTAAAATCTCTTATCCTACTGAAATCTTTAATTAAAATACTAATAAGATTCCTAAACCGAGTGTTATCTCTGCATTTTACAATTATTCTATAACGATAATTATTGCATACTTTAGGTACAATTGCAGGAGATGGGCCTAATACCCTAAGCGGTAAATCAGAATATTCCCGGCTTGCCATATCAGTAAATAATTTTAAAAAGCATAATGCTCCATCTCGAACCTGTTCGTGGTTTATACCTACAAAACCAATCATACAAATATCACAATATGGCGGATAAAGCATAATTTTTCTTGTGGTAATCTCATTATTATAAAATTCTTCATAATCTTGTTTGGCCGCTAATTCTATAAGAGGATTTTCCGGAGTAAATGTCTGTATTACAGCTTTGCCTTTTATATTTCCGCGGCCAGATCTTCCTACAACTTGAGTTAACATAGAGAACGCTTTCTCAAAACTGCGAAAGTCATTGCCATACATAATCTGGTCTGCTAACAATACTCCTACTAATGTTACATTAGGAAAATCCAATCCTTTAGCAACCATCTGCGTACCTATCATTATATCATAATGCCCTTGTGCAAATTCACCTAATTTATTTTCATAAGAATATTTGGTAGTAATTGTATCCGCGTCAAGGCGAAGTATTCTTGCTTCAGGAAAACATTCGGATAATTCTTTTTCTATTCGTTGGGTACCAAATCCAGAATATCTTACATGCTTACTTTCGCATTCAGGACAAAATTCTGGCATAGGCGTAATATGTCCGCACATATGGCACATAAGCATACCATTTGCTGAATGGTATGTCATTGATATACTGCAATTTGGACAGGTAAAAACATATCCGCATGAACGGCATGATACATATGTATTATGCCCACGCCTGTTATGTAAAAGTATTGATTGATGTTTATTTAATAAATTTTCTTCAATAATTTCACCTAAAGAACTGCTTATTATATTTTCTCCGATTATTTCATTTCTTAAATCAATGATTTGTATTTCCGGCAGCTGAGCATTACCATATCTTTCACTTAATTTATTAAGCGAATATTTCCCTGTTTTAGCATTATAAAAGCTTTCTATAGAAGGCGTTGCTGATGCAAGCAACAATAATCCTTTATGTTTTGCTACACGAAAACGAGCTATGTCTCTTGCATGAAAACGAGGGGTTCCTTCTGATTTATATGTATGTTCCTGTTCTTCATCTATTATAATTAATCCTAAATTGTCACATGGTGCAAATATCGCCGAACGTGTGCCTATAACAATTTTAGCTTTTCCTGTTTTTATACGTTTCCATTCATCCAAACGCTCGCCTAATGATAACCCACTGTGCAAAACAGCTACAGTTTCACCAAAACGCGATATAAAATGGGATAATGTTTGCGGCGTCAATGCTATTTCAGGCACCATTACTATAACTTGTTTGCCTTCTTTATATACAGCCTCTACTAATTTCATAAAAACCTGAGTTTTACCGCTTCCTGTTATACCATAAAGCAATGAAACCGATCCATCTTGAGATAAATACTGCGAATACAAATTATCATAAGCTTTTTGCTGTTCATCAGTTAATATAATATCATTTGTATTAGTAATATTTTTACCTTTATTAGGATTACGAAATGTTTCATAATATGTATATTCAATAATACCTTTTTTTTCGAGAGCTGTTAATACCGCTGTAGTAACACCGGTAAAATAGCAAATTTCTTTTACAGTTGCAGTACCTGCCTCCAAAAGAAAATTTATTACTGACGCCTGTTTTTTAGTACAGTTTTTTAAAACTTCTGATATTTCATGATCTTGAGCGATTCGGACCATTTTTTGTACTGCATCGCCTACTTTACGTACAGAATCATCTGTACGTATTAAATAACCTTGTTTAGCTAATTTATCAGGTATATCTGTATCATCGTCAAGACCCAATATTTCCAGCAGCCTATCCCGTTCAACAGTAGCTTTACTTTGCAAAAGATAATGCATCAGCTGTTTTTCTACAGGTTCAAGTTTATCTATATCGTTATCCGTTACATTTTCACTTGCCGTATAAGCGGTAACAATCCTCAAATTAAGGCCGGTCGGCAGCATGGGTTTTATTGCGTCAAATAATGTACAGAAATATTTTTCCTTTATCCATTTAGCTAATTCCAACATCTCACTATTGAGAAGCGGCGCTTTATCAAGCACCGCTAAAATTGGTTTTGTCACTTCAAGGTCATTATCCTCAACAAGTTCCATTATCATACCCTGGCGCTTTCTATTACCTTTTCCAAATGGTATTAATACTCTGCATCCAGGCAGAGCTTTTTCCCTTAATTCAACAGGAATATAGTAATCAAAAGCTTTATCAAAGCTATATGCCGTTTGCTCTACGGCTATTCTTGCTATCTTTAGAGGCATTTATTATTCCTCATTATCATTTTCATGTAATTCTAATAATTCTTCTTCAATAACTTTATCTTCAATTTGTTCATCATGTTTTTCTTCTTGATGAACGTCTTTAGGATATATAATATTATATTTGCCTTTTGATAATAAATCTACAGCTATACTTACAGGTTTATCTTCCAATGGTTCTTTATGAATTTCTGCATATTCAGCGATTTTTCTAGCAATTTTTGCAGTTGCTATTACTAATGAATATCTGCTGTCTTTTGGTCCAAGTAAATCGCTTATAGCTGGTCTTAACATTAATAATCTCCTCCTGCACGGATTTTATTTATATTCATTTATAAAAATTATACACAATTAATTTTATGGTTATTCTTTTATAATCTTATAACGTATTTTTTGATTTATTTATTATATCCTTTATTTCATTAACCGCACGGTCTAAAGAATCATTTATCACAACATAATCATATTTATCTGCTAATTTTAATTCTTCACGGGATTTTTCAATTCTTTTTTCGATATCATTTCTAACACCCGTATCAGCATTTTTTAACCTTCTAAGCTGTTCTTCAATAGACGGTGGTGATATAAATATTAAAACAGCATCTGGACGTTTTTGTTTTACTTTTAATGCACCTACAGTTTCAATTTCTAATATAACTGTTTTGCCTTCATTAATCCATTTATCAATATTTTCTTCAGGAGTACCATAATAATTTCCACAATATTCAGCATATTCCAAAAGCTTATTATTTTCAAGCATATTAAAAAATTCATCTTTACTTTTAAAATAATAATGTTTACCGTCAATTTCAGTATCTCTTGGCAGTCTTGTTGTCGCTGATATTGATAATACTATGTCTTTATCTTCAATAAGTTTGTTTGCAATTGTGCCTTTACCAGTACCTGAAGGGCCTGACAATACTAAAAGGATACCTTTATTCTTCATCAATATCCTCCTCATTAGTATCATGGTCATTAAGACGGTTTGCTACCGTTTCCGGTTGTATTGCTGATAATACTACATGATCGCTGTCCATTATTATAACAGCTCTGGTTCTACGTCCGTAAGTAGCGTCAATAAGCGAACCTCTATCCCTAGCATCCTGTATTATTCTTTTAATAGGCGCTGATTCTGGACTGACTATAGCGATCAAACGATTGGCTGACACCATATTACCAAATCCAATATTAATTAATTTCATTATTTTACTCCTATTATAACATATAACAAAAACTATTCTATATTTTGAATTTGTTCACGTATTTTTTCAACTTCTGCTTTAATATCTACTACAGCTTTTGCTATTTCTACATCCTGTGCTTTAGAGCCTATAGTATTTGTTTCACGGTTTATTTCTTGAACTAAAAAATCCAATTTTCTTCCAACAGCATCATCTGATTTCATCATAGATTCAAGCTGCTGTAAATGACTGTGCAGACGTACAGTTTCTTCAGCTACAGCTATTTTATCTGCAAATATTGCAGCTTCTGTTAATATACGCTGTTCATCTAAAATAGCGTCTCCAATTAAATCTTTAATACGCTGGCGCAATCTAGTTATATAATCTTCCAAAGTTTTTGGAGAAGCTTTTTCTATAAATTCTAAGCGTTCTTCTATAATCTTAACTCTTGATAGTATATCATTACGGAGATTTTCTCCTTCTTTAATACGCATTTCAATAAATCCGTCTAATGCCATATCAAGCACTTGTTTTACTGAGTTAAATATTTTATCTTCATCTTCAGGAGCTTTTCGTACAGAAAATATTTCTGGATAACGAGCTACAGCAGTAGCTGTAATATCATCTTTTAAATCATAAACTTTAGCTAATTCTGTTAAAGCTTTTACATAACCTGCAGCAAGAGTATGATTAATAACAACATCAGCTGGTTGAGCTTCAAGCATTTCAATTGATATATAACAATCGATTTTACCACGAGCTACTCTTGTTTGAATATATTTTTTTATTTTATCATCTAAAAAACCATAATTCCTTGGAATTTTAGAAGCAAATTCAAAATAACGATGATTAACTGATTTTAATTCAACAGTAATATTCATTCCATCGATTACGGATTGTACCCGTCCATAACCAGTCATGCTTTTTATCATGAGAAGCCTCTTTCTTAAATGATTATTTATAGATTATATTATATTTTCTTTGTAAAAATTTTTTATATATGGCCGATATTATATTTTACATTTTTTATTACCAATTGTCAAATCTATACTAATTTAAATTTTATACATTTTAAAATTTAAATTACTCATTATTTCGAAACTAACAAATTGCAATGATGCTAAACATGGGGCGCCTGCGTGCCACCATATAAAAATATGGTGGCTATATGCAAAATAATTCGCAATATAAAATAATGTCTATAAAACAACCCTTGACCATATTATTTATCCTGTCCCTAATTAACAGCTATTATTTTGCATCAAAGCGCATCTTTTAGATGCGCGCGCAGGCGCCCCCTACATTAACAGTACTTTTTATTTCTACTATTTAATAATTGCGATTAATTTTTAGCTTATATTGGTTTAATATTATTTATAATAGTTTTAAAATGGTTAAACGTACTGTATCAAGTTTCACGATTTGATTTATTTTTCATCTTTTGGGTTATGGTTGCTAATCTCACTTTGTACTGATAGCTTTTTATTAATTCCACAGCACAACCTTACGATGATTATATAAAAATAAATCCCTTCCGGAAAACCGAAAGGGATTATAATTTAAATAAAAAAATTAGTCGCTGATATAAGGTAATAAAGCAATATGACGTGCACGTTTAATAGCTACTGTTAATTCACGTTGATGACGTGCACATGTACCAGTAACTCTTCTTGGAAGAATCTTTGCACGTTCTGAAATAAAACGGCGAAGTCTAGCAGCATCTTTATAATCAATATTATCTATTCTGTCTACGCAGAAGCTGCATACTTTCTTACGTCCTTTGCGGCCGCCGCGTCTATCATTTTTTTCAAATGCCATGAATCTTGACCTCCTTTGCAGTCAATATTATATAATCAAAAAATATTGGAATATTATAAAATTAGAATGGAAGATCATCTTCAACTGGCTCAAAATCACTAACACTACCGCTTGAATAAGCTGCCGGAGCCTGTGGTGGAGCAGATTGAGTCTGATCATATCTTGGAGCCTGAGGCGCCATATAATTATCACGTTTAGGTTCTGCAAAGTGAACGCTGTCAGCAACGATTTCAAAAGCTTTACGCTTGATACCTTGTTTATCTTCATAGCTTCTAGTCTGTATAGAACCCTGTACAGCTACGAGTTGTCCTTTTCTAAAATAACGGCTAACAAATTCCGCCGTACTTCTCCAGGCAACGATATCAATAAAATCTGCTTGGCGTTCAGTACCTTGTTTAACATAAGAACGGTCTACAGCTAAAGTAAATGTTGTTACAGGTATATTACTTCCCTGAGTATATCTTAATTCTGGATCAGCTGTTAAACGTCCCATAAGCGCTACTACATTAAGCATTTAACTTACCTCCAATTACGCATCCTTGCGAACGATAAGCGAACGGAGGACTCCGTCAGTTATTTTGTAAATACGGTCAAGTTCTGCTGGGAAATCACAAGAAGATTCAAATGTATATAATACATAATAAGCTTCTGTTTCATCATTGATAGGATAAGCAAGCCTACGTTTGCCCCATTCATCAACAGATTCAAGTGTGGCACTCTGTTCAATAAGATTTTTGAACTTTTCCACCATGCTAGCAACACCATCATCACCTAATGTGAGTGATATTACCAAAACAGTTTCATACTTACCTGAAATATTTGCCATGTTTTGTTGCACCTCCTTTTGGTCATTAGGCCCAGATTCTTAAGACCAGAGCAAGGATAATAACAATCATTTGATTGCCATAACATTAAAATTATATCAAGACAAATTTGTTATGTCAAGAATAAATTACAAAATATTTCTAATTATGATAGTAATATAAATTAATTTTTAAATAATCTCCAAATAAATTGGTCAAGCAAAGGAGCAATTAATCCCATAATAACAACTACAAACCAACAAACTTCTTCATAAAATCCTGCGTATCTTAAAAACATACATGCCGTACCTGCTATAAGGCCATAAATAAGTGATGCTCCCCAATGTTTAGGCGACGTATACTTATCACCAATAAAGAATATGCCGCAAAATACCAATGACCCATCCATTATTTCATTTAATGCCGACATAGTCATACCATAATCGCCACGCGGAAATGCCGTAGCAATCAATAAACATTCTAATATAAATGATACTGCCGCTACCCAGTTTACTGCTTTACGTAATATTAAATATAATAATCCACATATACATAAAGCAATGAGAGATGAACCTATTGTTCCAGGAACTATACCTAAAAATTCTTCTAAATATGTAAATGGCGTTACTCTTCCGTCCATTAACCATCCAGCAGTTGATTTAACTGCATTTTGAGTTGAATCAAGCATTATTGGACTAAATATTCCGCCAGGCGAAATATAAGAAAACATTATATTTGGAAAAGCTACAGTCAATACACTGGCAGATACTGCAGCTGGTATAAATGGAGATGCACCTTTATTTAAAAACGGCCATCTAATAATTCCAGCTATTACTCCGCCTAGAATAGGAAACCAAAATGGAACAGCAGGCGATAAAATCATTGCAAGTAATACGCCTGATTTTATTCCCATGAGATCTCCTAATGTATTAGAATTCTTAAAAATTGCATTTCCAGCTATTTCTACAAGCACACAGGTAATTACTGAAAGCGCAGTTATTATTAAAGGACGCACACCATAATTAGCCACAGCTTGTATAAGCATAAATCCGCAGACTATTAAAATATCTGACGATATTCCCCAAATTTTTTCCCTTGTTTTTATAAAAGGGGATTTAGCTGTTTCTAACATCATTGTTTATCCCCTCCTTTTTCGCTTTCTTCAAAGAAAATTTTTGCAAGATTATCAAAATCAATATTAAGATCGGAAATTATTGCTTCATAATCTACATATCTCGGAGTATCAGATTCATCACTATTTTGATCTTCATCTAATAAATCACTGTTCGAATCTTCTTCAATATCATCTAATGTATTTAAATAACGTTCATACCCCATTGGATCTTCATTATCTAAGTCATCTGATGTATCGGATGATCCTATTAAATAATCTATTGGATCAGTTTTATCATCTCCGTCAAGCATATCAAATTTATCAAGATTATTTAAATAATACTCATAATCATAACCAATACCGTCAAGGAAATCATCATTGTCATTCTGTTCAGCTGCTTTTGTATTTTCTTGATTATTCTCTGTTTGTGTATTATCTAAATATTCCTGTTCATTATCCTGCTGTTCAGCAATTTCAATATTAGAATCAATTGGATTTTCTGTTAATTCTTCTGTTTCTATAGTTTCTTTTTCTTCTTCATTTATAATATCATCGGATAATTGCTGTTCTGGTTCATTATCAGAAATATTTTTTGGCTCTTCAGCTTCATCAGCTATTGATATTGCATCGTTACTTTGATTTTCATTAATATTTTTATCATTATTTTCTTCCTGAATATCTTCACTGATATCTTCTTCTACATCCTCATTTGTATTTGTAGTTTCATCGTCAGCTTTAATAATTTCTTTATTATCCATAACGACTGGCGCATTATAATCATTTTCAGGAATGACATCTTCAACAATATCTTCAGAGGCATGTTCTATTGCATTAATGTTGCTGCTTTTGCTGATATCAGTATCTTCATTATCAACAACATTTTCCTGTATTTCAAAAGAATTATCTGAAACATCCTCAACTATATCGTTATTTATAATATCATTCTGCGGTATGTTTTCTTCATCCAAACTTTCATTAAGATTATCCTGTAATGGATAAGGATTTTCGATATATTGATCATTATTTTTATTTTTTCTGAATAAACCTTTAAACGTTGCCAAAATACGTTTAACGCCTTTTGGTTGTTCAGAATAATTATCAACAAATTCTTCCTGAATATTTTCAATCTGATTATTTACATTATTTTCTTGAGTTAATAAACTATCATCAGAATTTTCTGAAAAATTTAACTGCACATCAGATAAATCCATACCAAAATATTGTTGATCAATGGATTCATTTGAAGAAATATTTGTATTATTATCTGCAATAGTTTCCTTTTGAGTATCTTCTGCAGCATTCTCAT
>CALWVB010000028.1 GCA_944384895.1 uncultured Clostridia bacterium
CCCCTACATGGGGGATTCGCCCCTTTTGGTTGAGATACTGGTCAACGGCTGTTTCAATATTTCAACCGACTCCCTAAAAGTGGGGTGCCTGCGTGCAGGCAGCTGTAATATGGCTGCTTTATGCAAAATAATTTGCCTTATTATAATGTACTGCTAATAATAAAACATTCTCTATCCTTTTGATACAGGCTTTATTAATATATATTTATTTTGCATTCTTAGCGCATCTTTTAGATGCGCTGCGCAGGCGCCCCCCGCTTGTAGACGCTGCCTTTTACGTTTTTAATTCCGATTTTAGAGCTTGTCCTTATTATGTTTTATTTATTATAACTATATTCGCGTTTTATTTTGTAATAATAAAAACGTCTTTGTAAATTTTATTTACTTTTAGTATTAAACGTGCAAAATATAACTAATTTACGACAAAATAGCGCGTCATAATAACTGCATCTTCGCATGGTTTACTATAAAAATTTTTTCTAATACCCATTTCTTTAAAATCATATTTAACATAAAGCGATATTGCCGGCGTATTAGATTTTCTTACTTCCAACGATACAAATTCCATATTATTATCCAATGCATATTCAATAATTTTTTGCAATAGAGCTCCCGCTATGCCTTTTCTTCTGTATTGCTTAAATACCGCAATATTTGTTATATACCCTTGAGAACATATATTATGCATACCAATATAACCAGCTAATATATTATCAACAATAGCTGCAAAAAATACAGCGCATATATTGCTAAGCTCTTCTGATAGAGCATTTTCACTCCAAGGCTCGGAAAAACATTGTTTTTCCAGCTCAGCTATATATTTTATATGTTCTTTTTGCATAGGGATAATTTTAATGCTATTATTTATCATCATTAATTTCCATATCATCGGTAATTTTATCAATAAGCGCAGTTACTTCCAATAAAATCTTATCTCTGCATGAACGGTAGGTATCGATATTTGAGCCATATGGATCATATATCCCACCGCCCAATATAATTATTTTATCTTCCGGCACTCCTGCAACTGATAATAACTCCATATGCCTTGGCGACATAACGACAATTATATCGCTGTCGGTTATATCATTTGCATCAAACTGTCTTGCTTTATGTTTAGATATATCAATACCTAATTCCTTCATAACTTCCACAGCATTTTTGCTTGCATTAGCTCCTGTTTCCGGATAAATCCCACAGCTTGATACTTCAATATCTTTAATATTATGTTTTTTTATATAATCTTCGGCAATAGCCTGAGCCATAGGACTGCGGCATGTATTACCAGTACATACAAATAATATCTTCATTTATAACACAGAACCTTTCTGTAATACTATCAAAAATATATTTTATTGATAGATATAACAATTTTTTTATTCATCCAGTTTTAATACAGCCATAAACGCTTCCTGCGGTACTTCAACCGTACCTAACTGCCTCATGCGCTTTTTACCCTCTTTTTGTTTTTCTAATAATTTCTTCTTTCTAGTAATATCGCCGCCATAACATTTTGCAAGAACATCTTTACGCATAGCTTTTACTGTTTCTCTTGCAATAATTTTACCGCCTATAGCTGCTTGGATAGGTACTTCAAATAATTGTCTTGGGATATTATCTTTAAGCTTTTCAGCTATTTTTCTTGCTCTTGGATATGCTTTATCCGAATGAACTATAAATGATAAAGCATCGACAATTTCACCGTTTAATAATATATCAAGCTTAACAAGACTGGATTTAACATAACCCTTCATTTCATAATCAAATGAAGCATATCCTCTTGTACGTGATTTTAACGCATCAAAGAAATCATAGATTATTTCATTTAACGGCAATTCATAATGTATATCCACTCTGTCGGTATCTATATATTCCATATCTTTGAATACACCGCGGCGTTCCTGGCATAAATCCATAATATTACCTACATATTCCGCCGGCGAATAGATATGCGCGTTTGCTATCGGTTCTTCTGCCATTTCTATCTGCGATGGATCCGGATAATTAGTAGGGTTATCTATATATACAACCTTGCCGCCTGTTAAAGTAATTCTATAAATAACGCTTGGAGCTGTAGTTATCAAATCAAGGTTATATTCTCTTTCCAAACGTTCCTGAATTATTTCCATATGCAAAAGGCCTAAAAATCCGCATCTGAAACCAAAACCTAATGCCACTGATGTTTCCGGATCAAATGATAACGACGCATCATTAAGCTGTAATTTTTCCAGAGCTTCTCTTAAATCCGGATATTTAGCGCCATCCGCTGGATATATTCCGCAGAATACCATAGGATTAGCCTTTCTATAACCTGGTAAAGGTTCCTGGGCCGGATTATCCACTTTTGTTACCGTATCGCCAACACGAGCATCGCCTATAGTTTTAATGGATGCCGCAATATATCCAACTTCGCCGGCTTTTAATCCTTCAGCTCTTGGTTCCAGATAGGTTGGACGCATTAAACCTACTTCTACTACATTAAACGTAGCGTTTGTAGCCATCATTTTTATTGTATCACCGGCTTTTAATGTACCATCCATCACTCTTACATATACAATAACACCTTTATAGCTATCATAATATGAATCAAATATCAAAGCTTTTAACGGAGCGTTATCATCACCCTGCGGCGCTGGGATATTTTTTACAATATCCTCCATAACAGCTTCAATATTTATACCATTTTTTGCTGATACTTGAGGCGCTTCTTCTGCTGGTATTCCTATAATAGATTCTATTTCATGTATAGCCCTCTCAGGATCAGCAGACGGCAAATCTATTTTATTTATAACAGGTACAATTTCCAATCCATGATCAACCGCAAGATAGGTATTTGCTAAAGTCTGAGCTTCTATACCCTGCGAAGCGTCAACTATAAGAATAGCTCCTTCACAAGCTGCAAGTGAACGGGATACTTCATAATTAAAGTCAACATGGCCCGGTGTATCTATTAAATTAAATGTATACATTTGGCCATCCTCAGCTTTATAATCAACCGTTACCGCATGCGCTTTTATAGTAATACCACGTTCACGTTCCAAATCCATATTATCAAGCAATTGGTCTTCCATATCACGCAAAGCAACAGCCTGTGTCTTTTCTAAAATACGGTCGGCTAATGTCGATTTACCATGGTCTATATGTGCAATTATACTAAAATTCCTGATCTTATCACGGGATACTGGCAATTAAAATCCCTCCGAAATATTTAAATTTATATTTATAAGATTAAAAAAATTATCTTTATAATATTATATTTTATATATAAAGGTAATGTAAATAGCACAAAATAAAAAATTGTGTTAATACAACTAATATAATAAAAAACGAGATATGTAAAAATACCGCTGATAAGGGGGCGCCTGCATAGCGCATCATAAGATGCGCTTTAGATGCAAAATAATATAAAACATATAATATCCTGAGAAAAAATAATAAGCATGATATTATTATATAAGCAATATCATTATTATAGCATATTATTTTGCAATAAGCCGCCATATTTTATATGGCGGCATGCAGGCGCCCCCCCTTTTATGGTAACGTATCTTGATATGTTTTTATTATACATATATTTAATTATTATATCATAAACCGGCTATAAAAAACAGATTCATAATACTAATTTTATATCTTAACTATATATAGAAAATAATATTGTAGCACTAATTTCTATACATAATATTAATATATAAAATTAGGCGTCCTATACGGAAACTCCATATAGGACGCCTTTTATTAAAACACTTTTTAATTTAACCTTCGCATAATTATTTAACAATTCTTATGCTAAAGCTTACGCTGTCGCTTGCAGCCTTATCAGCATTTAACGCATAAACATTAAATGTTCTGGAACCGGCTGAACCAACGCTCATAGCAACTGTCCATGTGATAGTACCATCAGCATTTTCAGTTTTGTCTGTTATAGTTCTACCCATATCGCTGCCATATTCATTGCTTATTCTTATATCTTTAGCATTTTTATCAGTTGTAACTTCAATTTCAAATACTTTATTAGCTACAGCAATCATTGGAGCTTTAACAGTATCATAAATTTCAGTAAGCGGTGATCTTACAAGGATATTACCTTGTATATTCATATCAACCATACCATCGCCCATATCAGCATATACGTTTACTACACGGTCGCCTTTAGTACCATAAGTAAATTCAACCGTCCATGTAGCTGTATTATCACCGTTATCAACAACACTTACGATTCTATTGCCTAACCACTTGCCATATCCGTTATCAAGGCCTATATCAAAAGCTTCAATTGGAAGAACAACCTGCATAGTGATAATTTCATTAACATCAACTTCTGCATATCCGTCTTCATTGCCATTGATAACTGGAATTTGTACTTCTGGTTCTTTTTCATTTACAACTACGTCAACTTGAGCGTCTATCTTAGTGCCATCTACTTCACCGAGTACTGTGAATGTGCCGGCTACATTATAAAGGCTGTCTGGTTTCTTTTCCCATTCAACTGGTTTTACAGTTGTGCTGCCGTCAGCATTTATAACTGTACAGGTTTCCGGAAGTTGCGGTACTGTACCGATTTCTGTTTCTACCGTTTGTTTTTCTATATCAACTACACGTTCAGAATTTTCTAATGTAGAAATTCTGAGTGTTGTTATAGAATACTTCGGCAATACATAGTTAAAGTTCTTAGCAAATCCATTATAACCAAATTCAACTGCTGCAACATTCTTCTGATTATTTTCAGCATTTCCTGCTGTAAGAGAATCATTTTGAATCTGTACAACACGGCCGGTTGGATTAATATATCCTGCAAAATCATTGAGATTTATACGGATATCTCTTTCAGAAGAGTTATAGTTGATAAGTTTTACAATAATTTCTCTTGAATCTTCATCATAAGAAGCAGAATGATAAACATTGCTTATAGCTGTTTCAGCCTGATCCCATGGCGTTACATTGATATAGCTGATAAGCTGGTCGTCAATATAACATTCGGCTTTATCCAAACCTACTACTATCTTAATATGATACCATTTGTTATTTTCAGCTCTCCAAGAGGTATTAAAATTATACTGTGATTTTGCTCCGTCTTCACATTTTTCAACGCAGCTCTGGGTATTGCTCCACCCTCCTGCATTAAGCCAATAATAATTATTAGCATCTTTATAAAGGAATGGGATGAGGAAGCCTTCATTTCCGCCATATTTCATAGCGTCAACTTCAATAGTATAATTGCTCCAGGTTTCATCGCCTGTAATTTTTCCTACCGCTACGTTGTTTGGTGTAGCTGACTGCTGATAATAACCATTTTCAACGCTCCATGAGCCGTTATTTGCAAATGATGTAAATGCATCGGCATCGGCAGCATCTTCAAATTTATATTCAGCAAGCACTGAACCGTCAACATTGCTTGTTACTTTAAAGTTATCATAACGAGCCTGTGTTACCCATGTAGCAAATCCAGCTTTACCGCTTGCTACTGGTACTTCTACTTCTTCGTCAGATTTTAATGAAAGTTGGTTATCCAATTGATAATCGCCTATATTTGTTGAATACATCCACTGTGTCCAATAACTTGGCTGGCCATATGCGCATGTATTTGTAGCATAAATAAGGTTTGGATTCCACTGAACATGGTCAGCTTTAGCAAATAATGGAGCATAAGCTGCAAGTTTAACTATATCTGCGTTCTTTTCAAATGTTGTCATATATGCAGCTTCTACAAGAGCCTGTCTAATAGTCATTTGTCTTGTAGGAGCATTACCGGAATGACATGCATATTCGCCGGCAAATACATATGGACCGTCTTCTGTACGCGGATATTTATTTTCATCAGCATAACGGTCAAAATGCTGGCCTAACATCTGAGCTTCTGAAATATAATAATGTTCGTCATAAGCCCAGGAATGAGTTCTGTCTTTATCAGAAAGCCATTCTTTTGCATTATTCCAATAGCTGGAATCAAGATTAGGACCTGTTGTTGATAATAATTTAATTTCTGGATAAAGCGGAGCTATTTGAGCTTGGAACATATCATAACGTTCAAAATATTCCCAGTCCCATTGTTCATTACCAATTGCTAAATATTCAAGATTAAATGGTTCCGGATGACCCATTTCAGCACGTAATGCCGCCCATTCATTAGTTTCCGGATCACCATTACAGAATTCTATGAAATCTATAGCATCATCAATATACGGCTGAAGCTGGTCAAGAGGAACTACATCGGAATCCTGATATTGGCATCCCATACCGCAGTTGAGAACCGGTAAAGCTTTTGCGCCGATATCTTCACAAAGAAGCATATATTCATAGAAACCTAAGCCATATGACTGATGGTAAACATATGCGCGCCCTACTTCAGTCTGCCAACGGTTCCAGTTATATTTTCTTGTTTCAACTGGGCCTACGCTGTCTTTCCACTGATATCTGTTAGAAAGGTTTTTACCTTCAACAATACATCCGCCTGGGAAACGAAGGAATCCAGGATTCATATCTTTTAATACCTGAACCATATCTGCACGAAGGCCGTTTTCACGGTTATTATAAGTTTTTTGCGGGAATAATGATACGAAATCTATATCATATGTGCCGGCATCGGCAAATAATACCTGTAAAGAACCTTTCCAGGTTGTAGCTTCAGCAGTAATTTCACCTTTTATTTTCTGCCAGCCGGATTCGTTTACATCTTCTGTTATAACAGTTTTACCAATAACTTCTCCGTCGGATACAATCTGAGCTGTAACATCGGTTGTAAACGGACCTTTTACAAACATAGAGAAATTATATTTTTCTCCTCTTTGGAGATATATGCCTGTATCATAATATGGTGTAGCTGTTACAGATGCCATATTAGAAGGTTCACTTGTCCAACCGGTATTAGCTACGCCTTGATTTGCGTTTGCAGTTGTTACTCTAAGGAAATATGGATTGCGTTCAGCGTCTATACCTGTACCGTCGTTAACAGCGTTCATTGAAGCGCCGTTTACAGTAGACCATGAATATGTATGATAATCTTCTGTTGGGCGTCCTGCATACATAAAGTATTCAAATGAACGGTTTTGTACTAATTCAGCATAAAGTCCGCCGTCTGCACCATAGTTGATATCTTCAAAGAATAAACCGAATAAATCCTGAGAAATTTCCGGACCTTTTTCAGCTTCATTCAGATTGATATCAAGCTGTCCGTCATAATTTTCTGTACCTTTTACAGTAACTTTATTACCCCAATAAGTGGATTTACCGCCTTTTTGTACTACAATTGTAATACTTACGTCTGTATCCTCTTGCGGACGGTTTACAATACCTTCATTTGTTATAATATCTTTATTAAGAGAATTATAGCTTGTTTTGATTTCACCTTTGCTTAAATCGCCGTTAATAAGCACAAAATCAAGGTCATCATAAACTGTACCGCTGAGTTTTGGTATAGCAGCCATTATTTTATTAATAGCCTGCTGGTCGTCAAGTCCCTGTACTGACTGCATAGCAATCTGTTCAGGAGTCATTGCATAATTATAAAATTTAAATTCATCAATATAGCCATTATAAGCCGCATCGTCATATTGAGCGTCGCCTAACATATTATTATCAGCGCCGCCAATAGAATCCGGTGTTAATGTAAAATCGTCTTTACGTGCTACTTCTATACCGTTTACATACATAATACCAACGCTGCCCTGTAATGTAACGGCAATATGAGTCCATTCATTTGCTGGTACGGCAACATTAGCTGTAATTTTTTCTTCAGCTGTATTACCGGAATTTGTTATAGCAAATGTAACGGCGTTTGATCCGCCGGAACCATCATCCCCGCGTACAGTAAGGAACATGTTTTCCAATGTACCATAACCAAAGTCAAATATTCTCTGCCATGTATTAGAAGCTTGTGGATTTACAAATGCACTGAACGTAAAATCTTTTATTCCTGCTAAAATACCATCAGGAAGATCCATTGCACCTGTATGTGTATTATTGGAATTTGATGGACGAAGGCCCTGTCCAAGATATCCAAAATCATCGGATACTGAAGCTGTGCCTCTTAATGTGCCATCATACCCATTGGCTGACAGGTCTTTTACTGTAGTACCATCTACTGTACTAAAATCATACCCAAATACTAATCCCTCTTCTACAGCCGGCTCAGCAGATGCTATAGGTACTGCTACAGTCAGCATCAGAGCAATGGACAGTATTATTGCCAATATGCGTTTTCTCATAAATTAGCCTCCTTATAATTTTAATAAAGCCGGACAATTAGCCTCTATTATTTCACATTAAGTAAAATATCTGAAGTATAATATGTCCTTTTATTAATATAATTCAAACAAATTATAAAATAATATAATTATTTTGTATACCACTTTCATCCAACAGCGTAAAAGATTTTACTTTTTGCGTAACAAATATTACTTTTCTCTTTTTATCATCTATTGTTCACTAAATATTGAATAATATAAAATATCATGATAAAATATACAAAAAAAGCAGTTGTATCAAAGTATATATTTAGGAGGCGGAAAACTATGAATATAATAGAAACACAGATAAATGGATGTTTCTTAGATGAGTGTTCTTCCTTCGAACATATTATATTAGTATACAATCCTATTAATATGCTTGGCTGTGAAATATATAAATCTGTTTATGAAAACTGTCCTGTAGCATTTAATGGGTTATTATTTCCTCATGCTGATAAACTTTTGTTTTCTTATGATGAATATAAATCTACTGTATTTGGCACAAAATTTATAATAGAAGCCGGCAAACATTCCGGTATGATAAAATATGCTCTTAGTAAGGGTATAGAAAATTTTAATGATATTTTATTAAATAAGCTTCATTTAAATATTGATCTGGAATATATATTTAAAATAAAATTGGATGGTAAATATTTTACCAATCCATGGTATAAACAGCTTGATTCGGCTTTATGTGCTGATATATATAATAGACTTAAATTTTATACTCATTCTGATTTGCCTGTTTTTGATAAAGATACTCCTCCTGTTTTTGCAAAAGTTACAGTAGGTATAGATGATATTAATACATTAAAACCATATGAATTGCGCCGTATAAGCCGTTTATGTTTTTCACAAGGTGAAATCTGTGCAAGATATGTTAAAATCGGCAGTGGTATGGTTATATCTTATGCAGGCAATGAATGTATAGTAGCAGTGCCTGTTAAAAATTATGGTCTTATTGAAAAAATATCATTGGAATATGCACAAAAGCTTGATAAAATAAAAGGGGTTAATTCTGTAAAGCTTAGAATATTTCCTTATGGATTTAATATAAAAGATGTAATAAAAGCATTAATCCAGTGATAAATTTTTTATTCTGTTTTATAAATATTATATTTTGTATAGTTGACTATTTATTGGGAAAACTTATTCCATAAATAGCGAAAAATATAATTTTATTATAAAACGGAGTGAAACTAATATGACTAAAAGATATAAACATTGGATAAAAGCTATATTCATACCTGTTATGTGTATAATTTTATCATTTGTTATGTTAACATCTTCCGTAGGTTTCCCTATTATTTATACCCAAACTGTACAAGCTGTAACAAAATTTGGTTCATCAGGCGAACTTGTGCGCCAAATACAGACAAAACTAAAAAACTGGGGTTATTACAGCGGTAATGTAGACGGTATCTTTGGATCCCAAACGTTAGAAGCTGTAAAATATTTTCAGCGTAAAAACGGTCTTACAGTTGACGGTATAGTCGGACCTGCTACTTTAAAAGCGCTTGGTATTAATAGTTCATCTGGATCAAATTCCGGTTCTTCCGGTAATTCGTCTAATAGCGCTAATGTTGATTTATTAGCAAGGCTTATTTCAGCTGAAGCGCGCGGTGAACCTTATATAGGCCAGGTAGCTGTAGGAGCCTGTGTATTAAACAGGGTTGAACATCCATCTTTTCCTGATACAATATCTGGAGTTATCTATCAGCCTCAGGCATTTTCCTGTTTATATGACGGACAATTTAACGAACCTGTAGCTGAATCAGCATACCGTGCAGCACGAGATGCTTTAAATGGTATGGATCCGTCCGGCGGCGCGATTTATTATTATAATCCTGTAACAGCTACTAATGAATGGATACGTTCCCGCCCTGTTATAGTTAAAATAGGTAATCATTTATTCTGTTCATAGGTGAATTTTATTACATTAAGATGCACGTTAATATAACTTAAATTTTAATGTATCTAAAATTTATCGATGATATTCAAATTGAATATATTTGCTTTTTATATTTATATAAAACGTTTCCGGTCACGTTACCTCATAAGAGGGGGCGCCTGTACGCCGCCATATTTCATATGGCGGCGTGATGCAAAATAATTTGTCAAATTAATATGCTGTCTATTAAAAATACCCGTTTTTTTATTCAGCCCGGCTTTATTATTAACTATTATTTTGCATTAAAGCGCATCTAAACGATGCGCTGCCAGGCGCCCCCCCTTTCAGCTTTCCCGTTTACTTTTTTATTAAACCTAAATTCATTCATAGCCTTTTGCTTTGCGTTTCTAAAAACCGTGGTATGTGTAAAAAATCCCTCTGCTGAGATTCTATCAGCAGGGGGATATTGTTTTTATACTGTTTATTGGTACCTTTTATCATGCAACTTCCCAATCGCAATATCTTACTAAAAATTCTTGTAAGCTATTTATAAGGTCAAGATCTATATCATAAAACTCAATATAAGCAATTTCATTAGTTACATCGGATGTTCCAATAAAATATATTTTTTGGGGATAGTTATTATGATATTCATCCCGGTAAGCTTCCTCAGAAAGCACGCGGAAATAAAATGTACCCAGAGTAAATTCAGGTTCTTTAGGTACTGTTGTCCAATCATTTAATGGTTCTTCTTGAAAATAATATTTTTGATCTAATTTATCCTTTTCTTCCTGGTATGTTTCCTCATCATATGTAACTATAAGAGTATACGCATCAGATTCAAATATAAAATTATTTTTATGATAATATTTAAACCTTATATCCTCATATTCCGGCAAACTTTCAAGATTTGGCATAATATCATTTGTTAAAGTATATTTTTCATAATATTTAAGGTTTGTTTTTGTGATGGTTCCATTAAACAACCAAACTATCCCGCCTATTGCACAGCACAATACTATAATAACTACTGTAAGAATTTTTAGTCCTTTTGACATTTTATTTCCCCCCTATATTCTTTTCTCATATTTTATACTTATTATTATTTTCCTACGCAAAACCGTGCAAATACTTCGTTTACTACCGATTCTGTAACCCTCTCGCCGGTTAGTTCCAATAAAGCTGCTATAGCGTCGTCTAAAGATACCCCTATAGCATCTAAAGTCATACCAGTATACACAGCGTCTAAAGCTGCATTTATACCATCCAATGCTTTTATTGCGCATCTTTTTTGACGTTCAGTTGCTATCATAGCGGCAGATGTATCAATTTTATCCATACCTAAAGCTTTGGATGCTGCATTTTCTATTTGTTTTAAACCTTCCCCTGATACAGCAGATATTTCCGCTATTTCTTTTACATATTGCCTGATAATATCAACATCAATTTTATATAATAAATCAGTTTTATTAATAACAGCTATACAAGAACGTCCTTTACATTTTTTCAATAGTTCTATATCATCCTGATTAAGAGTTTGTGAACAATCAAAAACAGCTATAATAAACTGTGCAGTATCAAGCCTTTCCATAGCTTTATCTACGCCTATTGATTCAACTGGATCAGAAGTATTTCTAAGTCCTGCTGTATCAGAAAGCCGTAATATAATATCGCCGAGTTTTACAGTTTCCTCTACTATATCTCTTGTTGTTCCCGGTATATCTGTTACAATTGATCTTTCACATCCTGATAAAAGATTCATAAGAGTAGATTTTCCTACATTTGGCCGTCCTGCTATTACAGTATCTACTCCTTCGCGCAGTATTTTTCCAGCATCAAAATTATTTAAAAGCTTTGTTATATGTTCTTTTGCATTAATAAATGAATTTGTTAAATTATCTATACTAAGCTGAGGTATATCATCTTCCGGATAATCTATCCATGCCGCTATATGGGCAGCTGATTCTATAAGACTTTGTTTTATTTCCGATATCTCATTCCATAAAGCGCCGTCTTTAGCTGCTAAAGCAGCTCTTGCTGCCTGTTCTCCTCTTGCGCTTATTAAATCCATAACAGCTTCTGTACCTGTTAAATCCATTTTACCATTCATAAAAGCTCTTTGAGTAAATTCACCTGGTCCAGCTAAACATGCTCCAGCATCCAGTACAGCTTCTAATAACCTTTTTGTTATATATATACCGCCATGGCAGGATAATTCTACAACATCTTCTCCTGTATAGCTCTTAGGAGCTGTAAATATTAATGCAACCGCTTCATCAAAATCACCGTCTTTATCATATACCCTTCCATATATAGCTGTATATCCTTTTGCATCTTCTATTGTTCGTTTACTTTTAGATTTGAATACTTTTGATGCAATATTTTTTGCTTTATCTCCTGATATTCTTACAATACCTATACCTCCGGCAGCAATAGGAGTAGAAATAGCTGCTATTGTAGTCATATTAATAAAAAGCACCTCCAAATATAATTATAAAAGCATTTTATCAGTAAATACAATTAAACATTAAACCTATATCAATTCAGATTATATATTTTTAATAAAGACTCATCTTTATATAGATAGCTTAATATTTTTTTATGTTTATAATAAACTTACCGATTATATAAAGCTAAGAGGGGGCGCCTGCGTGCAGCCATATTTGTAATATGGCTGCGTGATGCAAAATAATTGGTCAATTAATAATGTTTTCTTAGGATAACATCACAAATATATATTTTTTACCAAAGCTTCTTTATTAATTATTATTTTGCATTTAGCGCATCTAAAAGATGCGCTGCGCAGGCGCCCCCCTCATCAAATAATTCCTATCCATATCTTTCTGATAAAAAACATCGTCTTATAAAGATTGATAAGGATTACCCTGACAAATTTTAATTCATATCTTTTCAAGACAGATGGCCATTATGTGAATTTACTAATCATTATTTTATGCGCCTTATTTATCTCATACATCTAAAACTCTTACATTGCTAAACTGAAGCTGA
>CALWVB010000029.1 GCA_944384895.1 uncultured Clostridia bacterium
GGTCCATCAGGTCCAACCGGCCCAACCGGTCCAACGGGCCCAACCGGTCCAACGGGCCCATCAGGCCCAACGGGCCCAACCGGTCCAACCGGTCCATCAGGTCCAACCGGTCCGTCAGGTCCAACAGGCCCGTCAGGTCCAACGGGCCCGTCAGGTCCAACAGGCCCATCAGGTCCAACCGGCCCGTCAGGTCCAACCGGTCCGTCAGGCCCAACAGGCGCAACCGGTCCAACAGGTCCAACCGGTCCGTCAGGTCCAACCGGTCCGTCAGGCGCAACCGGTCCAACGGGCCCATCAGGTCCAACAGGCCCATCAGGTCCAACCGGTCCGCAAGGAATACAAGGTTTTGTAGGAGCCACCGGTATACAGGGTCCACAAGGTCCTCAGGGAATTCAAGGAGAACGGGGATTAACTGGTCCACAAGGTATAACTGGCGCCACAGGAGCCACCGGACCAACCGGTCCATCAGGAGCTACCGGCCCATCAGGTCCAACCGGTCCGTCAGGTCCAACCGGTCCTACTGGTTCGACTGGTGCTACCGGAGCCACAGGGGCTACAGGATTAACTGGAGCTACTGGTCCGCAAGGAATACAAGGCTTTGTAGGAGCAACCGGTTTACAAGGTCCACAAGGCCCACAGGGAATCCAAGGAGAACGTGGAACAACCGGTCCAACTGGACCACAAGGTCCACAAGGTCCGCAGGGTGTTCAGGGAAATACAGGAGCTACAGGTGCTACAGGTCCAACCGGACCAACCGGACCAACGGGAACAACAGGCCCAACAGGCCCAACTGGTCCTGAAGGGCCAACAATTGCAGCAACAGCTTCGTTAGCAAGCAGATCAGCTCAAACTTTTACAGCGCCTAATTATGGTGTAGTATCGTTTGATTATACTGGAGCTCTCCATGGTATGTCATTATCTAGTAACCGAGGTTTTATAATTGTTGAAACATCAGGACTTTATATGATCAATTATGGGGTAAGATCAAGTTCAGGACTTCCAGGTATATGCACAATAAGTTTTAATCCCGGTGGTATTGATGAAAGTGGAAAAATAGCTTTAACAGCAAATACTCTTGTCAGCGGATCAATTGTAAGACGTTTAGGAGCTCAAACTAGAGTTTCATTGCGTATTGATTCTACTAATAATAATTCACCGGTATCACTGCCTGCTACTAGCGGATATTGTAATGCATTTATATCAGTTACAAGAATAGGACCTTATCCAACTACAACCTAATATTTAATAATTAGATTATAAACCACTCATAAATGAATAAATTAGAGTGAATAGATATCAAACCATATTGTTTTTTCTTAAAACATTTAATAATATATTTGTATAAATATTCATGAAAAATGCAACGAAATATATTAAGAAATGATATCAGAATAATTGTCAGGTATTAATAAAATGAAACTGTAATGTTGAGATAAAGTGAAAAAAATGTACTGTCAAGTATGCATTTTGGTGTCGAATTTAGGACTTTTTTCACATTGCATTTTTATTTCAAATTAAACGTTGACAACAAAAGATATAAGTTTTATACTATATCTTGGAATAAGTGGTGGAGTCTGTCATAGAACGCGTTTGCGATTCTATTTATTCATAATATGTTGTGGCGTGGCACAAAATAGGAATAAACTTGTGAATTTTCTAAGTATTATTCTGTCGTGAAATAAAAAGGGCAGGCCTCTAAAAAAAGGGGTTCTGCCTTTTTGTTTTATGATAATGTTTATACCTGTTAATTAATCGCCAGTATTTTGAAACAGATTTTCAGCTTTTTTCAAAAAATTTATTAAGAGAAGGTTTGGTGATTTGAATTATGGAACGTTATCTTCCCATATTCTATGGGTTTTCGTTTCTAACGGTAGTCATTGCGTTTGCATTTGCAGCTTATTTGTATCTATGGGTAAAGAAACAGAAAGTTAATAATGCACAAATTATTAAGGTATCAGAATTAATTAAGCAAGGCGCTAACACATTCATGAAAAGGGAATATAAAATCCTTGCAAAATTTGCCGCAGTAGCAGCAGTTATCATTTTAGTATTACTTCCTAGTCCAATTTGGAATGGCGATTATATTGCTAATATTTCTATGGCTATAGCTTATATTGCTGGTACAGTTCTTTCAGCAATAGCTGGTAAAATTGGTATATTTGTAGCAACTCTTTCAAACGCTCGTGCAGCTGAAGGAGCTCAAAAAGGAATAAAACCTGCATTTTTAATTGGTTTCCGTGGCGGCGCTGTAATGGGGCTGCTTGTTGTTGGCTGTTCTCTTTTAGGGGTTGCCGCTGTATTAATGTTGACAGGTGATTCCACTATTCTTTTAGGTTTTTCTTTTGGTGCTAGCTCATTGGCTTTATTCGCAAAAGCAGGTGGAGGAATCTTTACAAAAACTGCTGATATATCAGCAGACTTAACTGGAAAAGTTGAATTGGGAATTCCAGAAGATGATCCTCGTAACCCAGCTGTAATTGCTGATAATGTTGGTGATAATGTTGGTGACGTAGCCGGCATGGGCGCGGACCTTTTTGATTCCAATGTAGCAGCTATGGCCTCTGCTTTAGTTATTGCACAATCTTTATCAGATGGTAAATTTGCTAATATTTCCATGGTATTCTGTTATGCTATATTAGGATTGTTATCTTCTATAATTGGTATTGCTACGGCTAGAGTTGGTAAAAAAGGCAATCCTACTCGTGCATTAAATTCTTCTACATATGTTACAACAGCTATATTTTTAGTTTTAACCGCTCTTGCTACCTTGTTATTCGAAGGCTTTTCCTGGAGAATATGGGGAGCTTCTGCAACAGGCTTATTAGTCGGTGTTATTATAGGTATTACGACCGACTATTTCACAGATGATACAAAACCAATTGTACGTAAAGTTGCCCGTGCATCTAAATCCGGCCCGGCATTTACAGTTCTTTCGGGCGTATCATATGGATTTATTTCTGCTCTTCCTGCAATGGTAGGTATTGCTGTTTCTGCACTTGTAGCATATCAGCTTTGCGCTCCTATGGGCGATGGGTATGCTATATATGGTATAGCGATGGCAGCTGTAGGTATGCTTTCAATTGTTGGTATGATTATTTCAAACGATGCATATGGACCTATTGTTGATAATGCCCGTGGTTTAGCTGAAATGGGTGGCCTTGGTGAAGATACTATCCGTACGGCAGATGAATTGGATAGCGCAGGTAATACTGTTAAAGCTGTTACAAAAGGCTTTTCTATTGGTGCTGCTGGTTTAACAGTTATATCATTATTAGGTGCATTTATGTCAGAAGCCAATACTGCTTTAGCAGCTGCTGGAAGAGAATTAATTACTGGATTTGATATTATGTCGCCTACAGTATTCTTCGGTATTTTGATAGGTGCTGCTATACCAGCTGTATTCTCTGCAATGCTGATTTTAGGCGTTGATAAAAATGCACAAAGAATGGTACAGGAAATTCATAGACAGTTTAATACTATAAAAGGCTTACGTGAAGGCAAGAAAGATGCACAGCCAGATTATGGCAGATGTATTGATATAGCTACTACTGGTTCATTAAAAGAACTTATTCCTGCTGGTTTAATGAGTATTATTGCTACATTAGTAGTAGGCTTTATTGGTGGACCTTTAGCAATAGGCGGTTTCCTTTTAGGTAATATTGTCAGCGGTTTATTAATAGCATTGTTTATGTCTAATTCCGGTGGTTTATGGGATAACTCAAAGAAATATATTGAATCAGGAGAAGAAGGCGGCAAGGGTAGTGATGCACATAAAGCAGCCGTTATAGGAGATACTGTAGGAGATCCATTTAAGGATACTGCCGGTCCTTCTATTAATACTCAAATTACAGTTGTTTCTCTTGTAGCTTCATTATTATCTTCATTATTTGTATGGTTTTCAATTTTTTAATAATTAATTGATTAAATACACAAATAATTTATATTTAAAAATGATTAATAAATACTAACTTTAGTCCTGATTAATTAATTTTATAAATTATTTAAAAATAAAAAAGCTCTATAAATGCTATATCAAAATAGCTTTTATGGAGCTTTTTAATTTAATTAGTTTCATGCGATGAAAATGCAATGTAAATATCATAAAACAAAAGATGTACAATAAACTAATCCTGATAAAAAGAGATATAGGAAAATACATCTAAAAAGGGGGCGCCTGCGCAGCGCATCGTTTAGATGCGCTAAATGCAAAATAATATAACATTAAATAGACTGAGCTAATAATAAGAAACAGGTGTTATCTTATGGAATAGTATCTTAATATAACAAATTATTTTGCAAAAAGCAGCCATATATTAATATGGCTGCACGCAGGCGCCCCACTTTTAAGGTAACGTAACCTGGTATATTGTAATTATTATTAATATTTATTATAATTGCTTGTTATTGTCTATTGTGTATTTCAAATTAATATATTTTAATATAATAAATTGACTAATAAAAAATGAAAAGTTTTCAGTATTACAATAGCTATTCTGTCCGCAATGCTGTTACAGGATCACTTTTTGCAGCTTTCCTTGAAGGAATAATACCGCCAATGAGTGTTAACAGTACGCTTATAAGAATTAATATTATAGCATATCCAACAGGAAGTACTGCGCTAATATCATTAGTACCTGCAAGATGATGAATAATTGCATTGCCTGGTATTAATATAAAGAGAGAAAGACCAATACCAATTAAGCCTGCAGTAAGGCCGATAATAAAGGTTTCAGCATTAAATACTTGGGAAATATTGCCTTTGGATGCTCCGATAGCCCTAAGGATACCGATTTCTTTTTTCCTTTCAAGAACACTGATATAAGTTATTACGCCAATCATGATTGAAGATACTATTAATGAAATAGCTACAAAAGCAATCAATACATAACTTATAATGTCAATAATATCCGTAACAGAAGACATAAGTGTTCCTACCATATCAGTATAAGTGATGACCTGTTCTTCGTTACCTTCTGCTTCCATACGGTTATTATAATCATCTAAAATATTTACTACATATTCTTTACTTTCAAAATCAATTGGATAAATATTAATTCCACTTGGTGTATTAAAATCTATATAACCTAATGTTCTTAGATTATTGTCATAAGTGGCATCTTGTGTAGAATTCATAGAACGGAAAAGTTCAGATAATTCATCTGCATTCATATTCATTGTAAAAGCATTAGAAAATGATTCTGGGTCAATATTCATAGCACTTTCCATATTGCTTCCGAGCTGTGATGCAGCTTGCTGCATAGCGGTTTGCATACTAGAGCTAATTTGATTCATTACCTGCTGCATAACAGATGTTATTTGTGATTGAAAAACTTGAGATATAGTCCCTGAATATGAAGTCATCATTGATTTCATATAATTTTCAATAGAACCAGAAATTTGCTCCTGTAGCTTTCCGGTATCTACCATATTAGTTATCCCAGCCATTAATTTTTGCTGAGCTGCATCTGTTCCTAGATAATCTATAAAATATTCTCCCATTTTTGATGGATCAGGCAAACTGTTAGCTACTGCATAAGATTGATAACCTGCGATTAAATCACCGGCTGATTTTTCAAGTTGTTCAGCAGATACCCATATATTACCGCTATTTTGAAAAACATTATCCGCCCATTTATTTATTATTTCCTGAGCCTCAGATGTTTGCAAATATTCTAACAGATATTCGTCAAATTTTTCAGGATCAGTATATCCGTTAGATGCGGCATAAGCTTGATATCCTGTTAATATTTCTTTAAACAATTCCTTAATCTGTTCAGGAGATACTGTTACAATATCATTTTCCTCAATAATATTTTTTATATTTTCACATAGAATTTCTTTAGCTTCCTCAGTTTTAAGATAATCTAAAAAATATTCTCCTAATTTAGAATAATCAGCTTGAGGATTTGAAGCGGCGTATTCCTTATAACCTTCTAACAGTCCAGATACCATCTGAAATAGGTCTTCTTTTGATACATTTAGTTCAATACTTCCCATAATATCGCCCATATCAAGGTTAGGCATCTGAGGGGAATTTAATGGAATATCATTTAAATTTAATATACCGGATAAATCTATAGAACTTGAATCAATATTTGATAGATCTGCAAAGTTTAAAGCACCTGAAAAACCTTGTGAGAATTGGTTTGTATCAAAGGAAAAAGCATTTTGCAGAGCATTTTCATCTATTGTAAACAGAGATCTCATATCAAAATCATTCTGTTTGCTTTCTTCTCCAAAAGGTTCATTGGTAAAAACATTGGTATTATGATTTGCCAATTGTTTTTGTACAATTTCACTATCTTCAGCAATTTCTGTTATATGCTTTGTAAGTGAAGGCGGATAGGCAATACCTGTTTGCAAAAGAGTACCATTTGCATCTTCAGAAGGCTGTACAATACCTACTATAGTAAGATCCTCACCGTTTTCTACAAGATTTTTCATATAATCTTTATCGTCTGATTTATCTTTCCATATCTGGTATTGGCTGTCATATTGATAATAATCTTTACTGTTTACCAATTTGAATTTGATACCTAATATATCGTCATAAGAATAAGGTCCTATATTTTCAGGAATATCAACGTTTTCTTCATCAATAAACTGTTGAATCATTTCATCAAGTTCAATAGAATCCCTAAGGCCAAGGGTATACAGCATAAAATCGCTTATATTTCCACCTGAAGTTAGTACTAATACACATTCATTATAATTTTCCGGCCAATGTCCAGCTTTTACATCATATTGGCTTTGATATAAACCGGCATTTTCCGGCATCTCATAAAAGACATCTGTTCCCATCATGGTAGACATCATACTGTTTGCGCCTACGGACGAACCAAAACCAAGCGCTTCAAAGGATTTATCAGGATTTACCTGACGAATACTGTCTTTTTCCTGACGGTATATTTGTGGAACTACATTATAAGTATATTCAATGGAACTGGTATATTGTTCAATACCGCTTTCACCGCTATCCAAATATTGTTTTAAAGATTCCAGGTCATTAGAATCCATTTTAGAAAACATATTGGTTACCATTTGTATAACATTTATCTGGCCGACTTTTTTATCATTATTGCCGATATTCCCATCAATAGATAACATAGAGGTTACATCAATTCCTGTACTCTGAATTTGAAGGGGATACTGTGAAAGCGTATCTTTTTCCACATTTTTTATGTAATCATTAACTCCAGTAGAAAGAGCTAAAATAAGTGCAATACCAATAATTCCAATAGAACCGGCAAATGCAGTAAGCAAAGTACGGGCTTTTTTTGTACGTAAATTATTAAAGCTTAAAGATAAAGCTGTAAGGAAAGACATAGATGCTTTACCCATATTTTTATGCTCAGGTTTTGTAAGAGCAGCATCCTGAATATTAAACGGATTTGTATCCGATTGTATTTTTCCATCGCGTAAATTAACGATACGGGTAGCATATCTTTGAGCAAGCTCCGGGTTATGAGTAACCATAACTACTAGACGGTCTTTAGCTACATCCCGCAAAAGATCCATAACCTGTACACTTGTGTTGCTATCCAATGCACCTGTAGGTTCATCTGCCAACAGAATATCAGGGTCATTTACCAATGCACGGGCAATTGCTACCCTTTGCATCTGACCACCGGACATCTGATTGGGTTTTTTATGAAGCTGATCACCAAGTCCAACCTGTTCTAAAGCTTTTACAGCACGTTGACGGCGTTCGTTTTTTCCAATACCAGAGATAGTCAAAGCTAACTCAACATTGGCTAAAATTGATTGATGCGGTATTAGATTATAGCTTTGAAATACAAATCCGATCGTATGGTTCCTATAAGAATCCCAATCCCTATCTTTATATTTTTTTGTAGAGATACCGTTAATAATCAGTTCTCCGCTATCATAACGGTCAAGCCCGCCGATAATATTTAAAAGGGTTGTTTTACCAGAACCGCTTGGTCCTAAGATTGCAACAAATTCATTATCTCTAAGATTTAAATCAACATGATCAAGGGCTTTTTGAACTAAATCCCCAGTTTTATACTCTTTGCAGAGCTGTTTTATTTGAAGCATTTAAAAGCCTCCTTATTTGGCAAATTTTCCACAGGCTATTTATGTAAATTAATTTTATTATAGCGCTTAATATTACTTAAAATATATTTTGAGGATTTCTCTATAAAATACTTCTTTTAAACAAAAATGGTAAAATTATCCCATAATGATCTATTATATAATTTAACTAATTATAATTTACTATAAATTATTTATCAAGAGAATCTTATTGGTAAGAACAGAGTATATTATTTAGTCTTAAAGTATTGCTTTGGAGCTTTTTAACAATTTTAAATTTATAAAGTGAAAGTAGAAAGACAGTTAATAAAAAATGGATTTAAAAGAAACAATAAATCCGAACCCCTCAATAAATCAGGAAAAGGTTCGGATTACATTAACTTGGACAACGTTAATAATATAAATATCCAATTTCAGTACGGATATTAGCAAAAGAAAGATAGAATATATTTACAGCAAATGAAATAGATTATTATATGTTTTTTGATTTTTATCTATTTGTATGATTTTAAATATCAGTTAGATTTGATATAAGGTATTTACAACAATTTCATTGTGAATATTCTTAATTTATATTATCCTTAAAAATACTACCTGATTTTTTACTATTTGTAAAACAATATTTTAATAAGTTTTTAATTTTATTTTTGCTGTTTATCAGACTACATAAAAAATGAGAATTTATAAACATTAAGCCTTAAAATTTTTATATGCATTATGCAGATAATAAAACGCAATTGCTAACAGAACCTCATTTATGAAAATAAGAGTATAATATTATGCTGAACATGAATAAAAGATACTAACTGAGGGATAAAAAGCAATACACCGAGAATTTATAGTAAACAGTGATTTTTTCTTAGATAAAAGCAGGTCAAAAATTCCTGCTAATACCTAAAAAAAGTATCCTGCATATCAAGTAAGGCCTTTTCCGGATCAATTCCAATGTCTGTAATATCACTGGCGCCAATCATAAAATACGCTGCAAGCAGTGAACCTACACCAAGGAGGATCTGTATAATACTTGCAATGCGCAGATGTTTAGTTTCGATTCTCATGAAACTTTCGCTTCTTCAAAAAATAAATTGGAGCAAACATTGTACCGCTTGCTCCGATGCGTAGTGCGGGCGAAGGGACTTGAACCCTTACATCGAAAGATACTGGCTCCTAAGACCAGCGTGTCTGCCATTCCACCACGCCCGCATATAAAAATGTACATTGGATATTATATGTTTTTTAGAGTAAGATGTCAATTAAAATTTAATGAATTATTTTTTGAGTTTTATTATAATAATTTAAGAATGAAGCTAACGGTTTATATGAAGCTAAAAATAGGGGGCGCCTGCGTACAACCATATTTTATATGGTTGTTTTATGCAAAATAATTCTTACTATCAATGTGCTATTATTAAAACAATATCTGCCATATGTATTATCACTATACCATTTTGTCAATTATTATTTTGCATGTCGGCGCATCAAAAGATGCGCAACGCAGGCGCCCCCTAAATCAACGGTACCTTCTATATATACATTATTTAATTATAAAAATAACATTTTTATATTAATCTAAATTATATACTGTAAGATAAAGATTTATCATATATATAGATAATTAAATCATTTTATTTTTAATTGTTTACATTTAAATATGTTAACTTGACAGTATTTAAGAAATATATCATAATATATCATATTGGTATATGGTCGATTTATAATATATTAGGCTATTTTATTGGGAGGATAATAAAAATGCGCGCTGTTATAACTGTAATCGGTAAAGATACTGTAGGAATATTAGCAAAGGTATGTGATGTTTGTGCAAAAGCTAATGTAAATGTAACAGAAGTTACACAAACTATACAGCAGGATTTATTTGCAATGATTATGATGGTTGATATATCTAAAGCTACAATACCTTTTGTAGAACTTGTAGAAAATCTTACACAGTTAGGTAATAAAATGGGATTACAAATACATGTAATGCATGAAGATATTTTTGATAGCATGCATAAAATATAATAAGCAAAATTTTTAAAAATTAAATTTATCATATAAGGACGATATTTAATATGATTAATGCAAAAGATATACTTGAAACAATAAAAATGATAGAAGAAGATAATCTGGATGTACGTACTATAACAATGGGTATTTCTTTATTAGATTGTATTGATCCGGATATCAATAAAGCATGTACAAAAATTTATGATAAAATCACAGCATATGCAAAAGATTTAGTAAAAACCGGCGAAGATATTGAAAAAGAATATGGTATACCTATTATTAATAAACGCATATCAGTAACACCGGTTGCTATGTTGGCAGCGGCATGTCAGGATAAGAATCCTGTACATTTTGCACATGCATTAGAAAAGGCAGCAAGAGAAACTGGCGTTAATTTTATCGGAGGGTATTCTGCATTAGTACATAAAGGATTTGGTCCGGGTGATTATGCATTAATTCAATCGATACCACAGGCTTTATCTGAAACTGAACATGTATGTTCTTCTGTAAATGTTGCGTCTACAAAAACCGGTATTAATATGGATGCTGTTGCAATGATGGGCAAAATAGTAAGACAAACAGCAGAAATAACAGCTGACCGGGATTGTATAGGCTGCGCTAAATTGGTTGTATTTTGCAATGCTCCGGAAGATAATCCATTTATGGCAGGTGCTTTTCATGGTGCAGGCGAACCGGATTGCGTTATAAATGTCGGTGTATCAGGGCCTGGTGTTGTGAGAGCTGCTCTTGCTAAAGCAGGAGACTGCGATATAACTGCTGTTGCTGATTTAATAAAAAAGACAGCTTTTAAAATAACCAGAGCTGGCCAGCTGGTGGCTTTTGAAGCTTCTAAACGTCTTTGTGTACCATTTGGCATAGTAGATTTATCATTAGCTCCA
>CALWVB010000030.1 GCA_944384895.1 uncultured Clostridia bacterium
ACGCGCTATGGTAAAAAGCGGCGTACCATATAGGATATTAGCAGGGTTAAGATTCTATGAACATAAGGAAATTAAAGATATTCTTGCATATCTAGGCGTTATAAATAATCCTTCTGACAATACAAGATTACAACGCATTATAAATGAACCTAAACGCGGTATAGGCGATGCTACAGTAGCAAACGCTTTGGAAATAGCTTATTCTTTAGGTTTATCGTTGTTTGAAGTTATTAGTACAGCAGACCAGTACGATATATTAAAGCGTTCCAGCAATAAATTAAAACAATTTGCCGCTATGATGCAAGAATTAATAGATGAGGCTGATGAAATAGGATTACATGAATTATATGAAAAGGTACTTAATAAGGCAGGTTATATGGAAATGTTGCAAACCCAAGGGGATGAAGCATTATCAAGAATAGATAATCTCAATGAATTTGCATCCGCTATAGTTACATATGAAGAGGAAAATGAACAGCCTGATTTAGCTGGATTTTTGGAAGAAATTTCGCTTATGACAGATGTTGATAATTATGACAAAAGCGCGGATGCCGTTGTATTAATGACAATGCATGCGGCGAAGGGATTGGAATTTCCTTATGTATTTTTACCTGGTATGGAAGAAGGAATATTTCCAGGAATGATGTCAATAACCGAACCGGGTGAAATAGAAGAAGAGCGGCGTTTAGCTTATGTGGGTATAACAAGAGCAAAAAAACAGCTCTATATGACATGTTGCGACAGCCGTACTTTATATGGTAAAAGTACGCGCAATAAATTATCACGATTTGTTGAGGATATCCCAGAAAAGCTTATAACCCGTACTAATATCCGTAAGAGTTATATACCGTCTTCTGGCTTTAGTACGCAGGGACAATTTATTAAAGCCACTCCTTATCCTAATTATCATCCAAAACCATCACAATTATCGCCTTCTACTAATAAAACTATGCCAAAATCAATGCAGAGCTTTTCAGCTGGTGATATGGTATCTCATAAAATATTTGGAAAAGGTATGGTTATTTCATCAAAGATTATGGGTAATGATACTTTAGTTGAAATAGCTTTTGATAAAGTAGGTACAAAACGCCTGATGGCTAATTTTGCTAAATTAAAGAAAATATAAGATAAGCAAGAAAATACCTGTCATAATTTTATGACAGGTATTTTGTTTATTTTTTTCTTATATAAAGAAAATCTAAAAAACATAAAGTGAAATATTGCATGGTACATAGTAAATTAAATAAAGCAGGTATATGGATTTATCAAAATATTAAAATCATGTTTCATATGACCTTTACTTCTAGTCAAATGTGTGATTCGGATATATATAGCAATAAATAGATATACTTAAAAAAACAGAAAAGTACCCGTAATAAGGGGGGCGCCTGCGCAGCGCATCTTTTAGATGCGCTTTGATGCAAAATAATAAAAAATACATAAGTTTGGCTAAGAAAGGGAAACTAGTGTATTTTATGAACAGTACATTTATTATGAAAAATTATTTTGCAAATAGCAACCATATTTATATATGGTTGCAACGCAGGCGCCCCCTTTTTATTAAGCAGCGTAACAAAAACATATTTTCTATTAATAAATATATTTATTTTTATCTATTATTCGATTTAAGTTAATATAAATTAAGAAAAACAATAAATAAGCTCAATTAGAAAGATAAAATTTTAATATGAAGAATTAAACAAAAAGTAAATTGAAAGTCTAAATATGTCTAATCTAAACAAATTTAATATATTTACGCAATGTCGTGTAAGTTATACGAGGTATGAAACCATATAAAGTTTTTTTGATGAGATAATAGTGAGCATGTTCTTTTAGGAATTTTTATTAATGTTTATCCTTTGCATAATTATCTGTTTAGAAAAATAAAAAAGCAGTTGTTTCTAAAAAATAGAAATAACTGCTTTTTAAAATATCACTTTTAAGAAAAGATTATACCGCACGGGTAACCTTATTAGAACGCAAGCAACGGGTGCAGGCGTAAACTCTCTTAGGAGTACCGTTGACGATCGCTTTAACACGTTTGACATTAGGTTTCCATGTTCTGTTAGATCTTCTATGTGAATGGGAGACCTTAATACCAAAAACAACTTCTTTTCCGCAGATATCGCATTTTGCCATATGTCTGCACCTCCTTTAAATACGTATATATTCAAAACATTAATATGATAGCAGGTTTTGACATGAATTGCAAGTATTTTTTTCAATTAATAAAATTATATATACAGGAATTTTAACGATATATAACAGCATATCAATATTATAAAATAATATTATTCTAATAATACGCCGGTTAAAAATATATTTTGCCGGAGAAAAGAGGCTGTTATGTATAGTGTATATAAAGGTGTAAAAATTAAAAAATTTAGTCCAATTAAAACTATGTTAAGGATTATAGCGGCAATACTGGTGATAATATTAATAGTTCCAACTACAAATACAGTATCTCCTGTAATGGCTGAAGAAACACAAAATAATCAGCAGAATACTAATCAGGAGAACCAGCCTAATACCCAGCCTAATACTCAGCAAAACCAGCAGCAATCTCAGCAAAATATTACAGAAGCACCGCCTGTTGATATAAGCGATGCTAAAAGCGTAATATTAATGGAACAATCAACAAGACGCGTTTTATGTGAATCAAATGCTGATGAAAAACGGTCTCCTGCATCTATAACAAAAATTATGACAATGCTGCTTGTTATGGAAGCTATTGATTCAGGACGTATATCAATGGATGATGTAGTAACAGTAAGCGAACATGCATTTTCTTTTGGCGGTTCGACAATCTTCCTAAAAGAAGGGGAACAGATGACCGTGCATGATTTATTAAAAGGTACGGCTGTTATGAGCGCTAATGATGCAGCGGTAGCATTAGCAGAATATGTAGGCGGAAGTGAACAGGCTTTTGTTGATAT
>CALWVB010000031.1 GCA_944384895.1 uncultured Clostridia bacterium
ATAATACTTTTTCAGCAGTAGAAGGATCAAGTGCCGCTGTATGTTCATCCAACATTAATAGTTTAGGAGTATTAAGAGTAGCCATTATAAGGGTTATAGCTTGACGTTGACCTCCAGATAATAGCCCTACTTTTGATTTAAGCCGATCTTCAAGACCTAAATTAAGTTCAGCAAGTCTTTCTTTAAATAACTCACGTTCTTTGTTGCTTATACCAAATCTTAAACCTCTTTTTTTACCTCTGCCTAAAGCTAAAACAAGATTTTCTTCTACTGTCATATTAGGCGCAGTTCCTTTTAAAGGATCCTGAAATAGCCTTCCTATATTATATGCACGCTTATATTCAGGTTTAAATGTTATATCTTCATTATCAAGTAAAATCCTGCCTTTGTCAATAAGATAATTTCCGGAAATTATATTTAATAATGTAGACTTTCCTGCACCATTTCCACCAATGATCGTAACAAAATCACCTTTATCAAGATTAAGGGATACATCATTTAAAGCAACTCTTTCATTAACAGTGCCCTTATTAAATATTTTTGTTGCATTAATTATTTTAAGCATTTTTTATATCCTCCTTCTTGTGTGATTTTTTCATAATAGTTTGTATTTTTTCTTTTATTGGAGGATAAGATAATGCCACTATAACAATTAAAGCTGATATTAATTTTAAATCGGACGGTGACATACTGGTCTCTAAAGTAAGTGCAATTATTATCCTGTAAACTATAGCTCCTAATATTACGGTAATTGCATTATATGTGACTGAAATCTTACCAAAGAATATAACTTCACCAATAATAAGCGAAGCTAAACCTATAACAACCATACCAATACCCATACCAACGTCGGCAAACATTTGATATTGTGCTGCCAATGCACCAGCTAATGCGACTATACCGTTTGCAATTGATATTGTAAGAATTTTTGTACCATCTGAATTAATCGATGATGATCTTACCATATTTTCATTATCACCTGTAGCTCTTATAGCTAATCCAATTGATGTTTTTAAAAATAAAATAATAAAAACAAGTATAATAGCCGTAATTAATAATATCATAAGAAAACGGCCTAATTCCTTGCCCAAAATATTTGTAAACGGTGTAAATATCGTATCAACACGCAAAAGCGGTACGTTTGGTTTTGATCCCATTATGTGCAAATTTATAGAATAAAGCGCAGTCATTGTAAGTATACCGGCAAGTATTGGATTTATTTTTAATTTTGTCTGCAATAAACCTGTGCAAACACCTGCTATCATACCTGCAGCAATAGCTCCGATTATACCTAACCACGGCATGCCAAGTGAAGTCAGCATTGCTGAAACAGCTGCTCCTGTAGTAAAACTGCCGTCAACTGTTAAATCAGCAATATTAAGTATACGATAGGTTAAAAATATACCTAGTGCCATAAGTCCATATATAAGGCCTAATTCAACGGCGCTTCTTATTACATCAAAACTCATATTTCCTTCCTCCTAAGGGTTTATCATATAACTATCACTATCAGAACCATATAATCCTGATAGTGATAGTTATAATTTTTTATAATATTGTATTATTCGTTAATAAGTATAGCTGTATCCTTTAAATCGTCAGGAATTGCAATACCTAATTTATCAGCTACTTCTACATTAATATAAGGGTCGCATTCTGTGATAGATACAACAGGAAGTTCTGATATTGCAGTACCTTCATATATGCTTTTTGCCATATCAGCTGTAGCTTTGCCAAGTTCCTCATAATTTACTCCCATTGTAGCAAATCCGCCGTCAATTACCATTGAATCAGCGCCTACATAATATGGCATATTCTTTTCTTCACATACCTGTGTAACTATAGGAAGAGAGCTTGCAATTGTATTATCATTTGGCGTAAACATAACATCGCATTTTTCTGATAAAGATACGGCCGCCTGCTGGATTTCAGATCGATCGGATATGCTTTGTTCAACTATAGTAAGGCCTTTATCAGACGCTGCTTTTTTTGCCTTTTCCAAAGCTGATGCTGAATTAGCTTCGCTTGAGCTGTAAAGAAATCCTATATTCTTAACATCTGGAGTAAGTTTAAGTATAAGATCGAATATTTTATCAACGTCAAGTACGTCAGATGTTCCTGTAATATTAAGGTCAGGTTTATTAAGATCAGATACAAGTTTTGCGCCTACAGGATCGCTTACAGCTGAAAATATTATTGGTATACTGTCAGTTGCAGCAGCTGCAGCTTGAGCTGTTGGAGTTGCAATAGCAACTATTAAATCTTTTTTGTCACTGACAAATTTTGCGCATATAGTATTAAGATTATTTTGTTCACCTTGTGCATTTTTATAGTCTATCTCAACTTTATCCCCAAGCCCTAATTCATCAATCCTAGCTGTAAAAGCTTCACGGATAGCGTTTAAAGATGTATGCTCGCTTATCTGTACCAGTCCTATTTGGTATTTACCATCAGCTGTATCAGCACCAGAACCAGTATTTGACTCCCCTGCATCTCCATTATTGCATGATGTTAAAACTGTCATAGTAAATAACATAATTAGGGTCATAATTAACGCTAAAATCTTTTTCATAATATTTTACTCCTTTTATAAATGATAAATTTTTATTTGGAAAAACAAAAAAGCATCTGTCCTAATACAAGGACAGATGCGTAAATCCATCTGCGGTACCACCTTGCTTGACGGTATAAAAAACCGCCCGCCTCAAAACAGAATGCCATCACATTCCTCGCCCAATAACGCTGGCGATGCGTCATATGCTACTTAAACTAAATAAAATATTAGCTTGTTCACACTGCCCTCCAGGGTCCATTTACCAGCCTGCCGTTACCGCAATTCCAGCTGCTGCGGCTCTCTTTAAACACATATGCTAGTTTTATTTCCCTATCATCAGTTTAAATAAATTAAACCACATTATTAATAATTTGTCAACATTTATTTCTTGCTTATATCAACAAAATTCATTCCATTAGTTATAATATTTTCTGTAAGTTGAGCCATTTCCTGTGGGCTTTCTTTCATATCATTTTCCAGCCATGCCTGAAATAATCCTGTACACCCTGATACAATATATGAATAAAAATAATTAAAGTTACCAATATGTTCAGTATCAAATTTTTGCTTCCACTGACTTAGATATCTATCTTCTACTACTTTTTTTAATTTATTTACAAATGATAAATCTCCATTTTCGCCTAAAAGCACCATACACATATCTGCATTATCAGCTATAAATTTAAAAATATCTGTTAATAAATATAATGTCCTATCGTTATTTTTATCTATTTCATGTTTATTTATCGTTTGATAAAATTGATCAAACATCTCATTTTCAATTTTTTCTACCATATCAAATATATCTTTATAATGTAAATAAAATGTTCCCCTATTTAAATCAGCAAGTTCTGATAATTCCCTGACAGATATTTCATTAACACTTTTTTCTTTTAATAATTTTGTTAATCCTAATCTGAGCTGTTGTTTTGTTTTTCGTATTCTCCTATCGATTTTACCTGATACATCATTGACTGTCATTATGTCCATCTCCAATTTTATCGAAAATTATATATATCATATCAAATTACTATATTTATTTGTTCATTTGGCTGTTGTAATATTATAATATATACATTATAATATATTTTAGTTAATAAATCAACAATAGTCTATTTTCAGACAGGAGTTGTTTTCTTTTGAATAAATTTTATCGTTTTATATTAAAACACAAAGTATTAATATTGGCAATCTTCTTAATATCATCTATTATTTGTGTATTTTCATCAACTAAAGTTTCAGTAAATTATAATATTATGGATTATCTTCCTGATGACGCCCCATCAACAATTGCCCTTGACGTTATGGAGAAAGAATTTGGAGGAGAAATACCTAATGCCAGAGTTATGGTACCTAATGTAACAATACCTCAGGCGCTTGAAATAAAACAGCAGCTTAAAGATATAGACGGAGTGCAATCGGTTAGCTGGCTTGATGATTCTGTTAATATTACTGTACCAATTGAAACTATTGATAAGGATACATTGGAAAGCTGGTATAAAGATGAAAATGCTGTCTTTACGCTTACAATAGATGATGAAAAGAAAATTGAAGCTCTTGATCAAATAAGAGAAATCATTGGTGAAGATGGCGCGATGTCAGGATCAAGCGTAAATTCAGCCGTTGCTGCTACTGAAACCAGTTCAGAACTCGCCACTATAATGCTTATAGTAATACCTATAGTTTTAGGAATATTATTGCTTACCACTAGTTCATGGCTTGAACCGATATTATTTTTAGCTACAATTGGTATAGCAATTGTATTAAATATGGGTACAAATATCTTTTTTGGCGAGATATCATTTGTTACTAATGCAGCAGGCAGCCTTTTACAATTAGCAGTATCAATGGATTATGCTATATTTTTATTACATAGATTTTCTGAATTTAGAAAAGATGGTTTAGAAATAAATGAAGCTATGATAATGGCTTTAAAAAAATCCGTATCTTCTATTACAGCAAGCGGGATAACCACAATAATAGGATTTGCCGCTCTTATACTTATGAGGTTTAAAATAGGACCTGATATGGGTATTATTATGGCAAAATCAATTATATTAAGCCTTATATGCGTACTTATACTTTTACCAGTATTAGCTATGCTTTCATATAAACTTATAGATAAAACCCAACACCGCAGATTTTTGCCATCATTTAAAAAGTTAGGCAAAGCAATTTATAAAATAAAAATACCAGCATTAATTATTTTTATCATTATTCTTGTTCCATCTATACTTGCACAAAACTCCAATCAATTTTTATATGGCGCATCAGAAATATTTGGGGATAATAATACTCAAATTGGACGCGACCGTACTATAATTGAAGATACATTTGGTAAATCTAATCAATTAGTGCTATTAGTTCCAAATGGAGATTTTGAAACTGAAAAAATATTAAGTGATGAACTTCATGATATACCTGAAGTAAGTTCAATCGTTTCTTATGTTGATATGGCCGGAGCTGAAGTTCCTACAGAATATCTGCCTGATGATACATTGTCTCAGCTTATATCTGATAATTACAGCCGTATGCTGCTGAATATAAATGCAGATTATGAAGGAAAACGCAGTTTTGAAATAGTTGAACAAATAAGAAATATTGCACAGTCATATTATCCTGATGAATATTATTTGGCCGGTGACAGTGTAAGCACATACGATATGAAAGATACTGTTACGGCTGATAATGTGCGTGTCAATGCTATTGCAATAGGCGCAATAGCAATAGTCCTTCTTCTTACTTTCCGTTCAGTTTCCATACCAATATTATTGCTTCTTGCCATAGAATCTTCCATTTGGTTAAATTTATCTATACCTTATTTAGTAGGAGAAAAATTATTTTATATATCTTATTTAATAATCAGTTCTATTCAGCTTGGCGCTACAGTCGATTATGCTATATTATTTGCAAATAGGTATATTGAAAATAGAGAGATATTATCTAAGAAAGATTCTATTATAGAAACCATATCCAGTACAACTATTTCAATATTAACATCAGCGTCTATTATGGCTGTAGCCGGAATAATATTAGGTGAATTTTCCACTAATAAAATCATTAGCCAGTTAGGTTTCTTAGTAGGCCGAGGCGCAATATTATCCACTATAATGGTTTTATTTGTATTGCCTGCTCTATTATATATTTTTGACAGAGTAATACAAAAGACAAGTCTTAAATATCACTTTAAAAAATAGATTTTATAAATTTATAATGAAAGGATTGACTTTATATGAAAAAGGCTGCAAAAGCTAGTATATCATTAATATTATCCTTTATATTGATTATCTCAAGCTGTATTTTGCCTGCGTTTGCTTCAACTGCTTCAACTTCAAATACAGAAAAGGAAGAAGTAGTATATATTAATTTGCAAGATAACGGTAATGTTGATAAAGTATATGTAGTTAATATTTTTGATTTGGCTGAAGATGGGACCATTACTGATTATGGTAACTATTCTAACATAAGAAATATGACTACAAACGATGAAATAAAAACTAATGGAGATACAATAACAATAGATGCTAAAAAAGGAAAGTTATATTATGAAGGTACTCCTGAAACTGTACAGATTCCTTGGAATATCTCTATAAAATATTTCCTTGACGACAAAGAATATTCTGCTGATGAAATAGCAGGTAAATCCGGTAAGCTTGAAATAAAAATTATAATAAAACAGAATCATTCTGTTGAGGATATATTTTTTAATAATTATGCTATTCAGGCAAATATTACATTAGATAGTGAAAAATGTACTAATATCAAATCTGATGGTGCTACTATAGCTAATGTTGGAGTAGACAAACAACTTACATATATAATCTTGCCAAAAAGTGAAAAAGAAATCAGTATAAAAGCCGATGTTAAAGATTTTGAAATGGATCCTATAGAAATAAACGGTGTATTAATGTCGCTTGATATTGATGTTGATATAGATGATATGACTGATAAGGTAACTGAACTTAAAGATGGAGTAGAAAAACTTGATAAAGGTGTTAATGATTTAAATAACGGTATATCTCAGCTGGAAAACAGTGCAAAAAATGAATTGCAGTCAGGTACTGAATCGCTTGCAAATGGTGCCCAAGAGCTTAAAAACGGTACAAAGCAATTTGCCGATGCAAGTGAACAATTGGAATCTGGCGCATCAAAGCTTGCTGATGGCTCAATTTCATTAGCAGATGGAACATCATCGCTTTCTAACGGTATTAAACAAGTTCAAAACGGCTTGGATACATTAAATAGCAATACTTCAACAATAAAAAATGGTTCAGCTCAGATAAATTCTGCATTACAGAAAATACAATCAGCTATTAATAGTATAAATATTTCAAATGATAAATTAATTGAACTTATCTCTGCATCATCACAAATAAAAAAAGGCATAGATGATCTTGTAGAAGGTGCAAATAATTTAAATAATATTTTAAACTATAGCGCTTACAAAAATACTATGGAACAAAATGGTTTAGATATAGATAGTTTAAAAGAACAAAATAATCAAGCTGCTCAAAATATTAATAAACAAATAGATGATTTGCAGGCAACCATAGATTCTTTACCATCCGAAGGTTATGAAAATCAAATTGCTAAATTACAAGAACAAATAAATAACCTGAAACAGATATCAGCATTGCTTATTGGCAATAATTCCGCCATAACAGGCACAGAACAATATTTTGATAAATTATCAAATGCTGGCAATAATTTATATGAAGGACTAGTAGAATTACAAAAAAATTATAATACATTTAATTCATCAATTAATGAACTTTCGAATACATTAAATTTACTTTTATTTGGTATGACAATTCTTGCTGATGGTATAAATGAAATAGCAGATAATTATGAAATTTTAGATAATGGAATTAATGATTATACCTCTGGAGTAACACAAATTGTATCCGGTTATTCAGCTCTCACTGATGGTGCAAATATGGTATCAGAGGCAAGCCAACAATTAAAAAATGGCAGTTCTGATTTATATAATGCAACAAAAGATATAAAAACTAATGCTAATAGTTTATATTCCGGTTCATTAAGTATATTTGAAGGAGCTAATAAACTTAATAATGGTACAGATAAATTAGTAAACGGTATCCAAAGCATATCAAATGGAAGTCAAGAACTTACAAATGGTACATCAGAATTTAAAAATAAAACCTCAGATTTAGATTCACAGATAGATAATGAAATTGATAATATTATAACTGATATAACTGGCAATAAAGAAAATATAAAATCTTTTATATCAGATAAAAATACAAATATTAATTCAGTTCAGTTTGTTATTAAGACCAGTGGTATAGAAATACCTGATGATAATACGCAATTAACAGAAGAAACTGAACCACAATTAACATGGTGGCAGCGCCTTTTAAGTTTATTTGGATTATATAAATAAATGCATTAAAAAAGCATAGCAAGAGGGCTATGCTTTTTTATTTTGGTTTATTTACTATAAAAAAATAATCTGATATAATAGAAACATATTAAATCAAAGAAGATGGTGTAATATGCCAAACGAAAACATAAATAAACTACAAGATATTATAAATAAAAATAATAATATAGTCTTTTTTGGAGGCGCAGGCGTATCAACCGAAAGCGGCATACCGGATTTTAGAAGCCAGGATGGATTATATAATCAAAAATATGATTATCCGCCAGAAACTATAATCAGCCATAGTTTTTATTTAAAATATCCTGATGAATTTTATAAATTTTATAGGGATAAAATGCTTTGCCTTAATGCTAAACCAAATCCAGCTCATATTAAATTAGCTCAATTGGAACAAACGGGCAAAATCAAAGCTATAATTACTCAAAATATTGATGGGCTTCATCAGATGGCTGGCAGTAAAAACGTTCTCGAACTTCATGGCTCGGTTCATAGAAATTATTGTATGTCCTGCGGCAAGCTGTATAATGCACAATATATTTTAAATAGTAAAGGCATACCAAAGTGTGAATGCTCAGGTTTAATAAAACCTGACGTTGTATTATATGAAGAAAGTTTAGATGAAAATGTATTAATAAAATCTGTACAGTATATCAGTCAAGCTGATGTGCTTATAATAGGAGGTACATCTCTTAATGTATATCCTGCTGCAGGGCTTATTCAATATTTTAATGGTAATACACTTGTTTTAATAAACCGTGACAGCACCCCATTTGATTATAAAGCTGATATTATTATTCATGATAATATTGGAGAAATTTTTAATTCAATAAATATTTAAAAAGAAATACGGAGGAAAATATTATGCTTGAAAGCGGAATAAAAGCGCCTGATTTTACTTTAAAAGATAAAGATTCAAACGATATAACATTATCAAACTTTTTAGGTAAAAAAGTTGTTTTATATTTTTATCCACGTGATAATACTCCAGGATGTACTCGCCAGGCATGTGCATTTAAAGCATCATATGAAAAATTTAAAGATAATGATATCGTTGTTATTGGTATTAGTAAAGACAGTACAGTTTCACATCAAAAGTTTGCTGAAAAATATGATTTACCTTTTATACTTTTATCTGATCCTGAGCTTATTGCTATAAAATTATATGACGTATGGCAGGAAAAGAAGATGTATGGCAAAATTAGTATGGGTGTTGTACGCAGCACTTATATAATTAATGAAGAAGGTATTATAGAAAAAGTATATAAAAAAGCAAAACCAGATACAAATGCTGAGGAAATATTAGAGTATTTAGGAAAATAAATTTATGAGATTATTTATTGCTATTAATTTTGATGATAAAATAAAAGATGAGCTTTGTTTATTAACAGATGAGTTAAAAAATTATTCTGTCTCTGGTAATTTTACAAGGCGCGAAAATTTACATCTTACTCTTGTATTTATCGGTGAAACGCCTTCTAATAAAATAACATCCATTAAAAGTGCTATAGATAATATCCAACAGCAGCCATTTGATATAAAATTCGCTAATATCGGTAAATTCAAGCGTACAGGCGGCGATATTTTCTGGATTGGAATAGATAAAATGCCTGCGTTATCCTCTATTTATACCCAGCTTTATAATAACCTTACAGCTTGTGGGTTTAATATAGAATCGCGTGAATATAAGCCTCATTTAACTTTATCAAGACAAATGGTATTAAATTTGCCTCTTGATTATGATAATTTAAATGATTATATACCAAAACAAAATATTACTATTAATAAAATTTCTCTTATGAAATCTGAACGTATTAATGGTAAGCTTATTTATACTGAAATATATTCTAAAAAGTTATAACATTTTATGAAAGGTTTTAAGTATGGTTTATAAATATAATATTAATACTCAGCGCGAAGGTTTTTATAATATAACAAATAAAGCTAATGAAGCGTTAAAGCAAAGCGGTGTTAGCGATGGAGTTTGTATAGTATTCTGTCCGCATACAACCGCTGGGATTACTATTAATGAAAATGCCGATCCTGATGTTGTCAGCGATATGTTGTTTGCTTTTAATAAAACTTTTCCAGACAGGCCGGAATTTATGCATATGGAAGGGAATACAACAGCCCATATAAAGGCAAGTTTTGTTGGCAGCAGTGCTAATATAATAATTGAAAACGGCCATTTATTATTAGGCACATGGCAAGGTATATATTTTTGTGAGTTTGATGGTCCGCGTTCAAGAAAATTCTTTATTAAAATATTAAGCGACTAAAAATTGACAAGTATTTTTTTGTATGTTATAATTTTTACAAAATTTGCAGGGGAACTTAGCTGTATTTATATTATAGCAGGTTGAGAAGGTAAAACCTAACCCTTAGAACCTGTCGGTTAACACCGTAGTAGGGAGCAAAAAACATAATCAATAATAAATTTATTATGTTAAATGCCCTGCTATTTGTAGGGCATTTTTTTATTTGCTTATTAATTTTATTAATAATAGAAAGGAACTATTAATAAATATGAAAACCGCTTTAACTATAGCTGGTTCAGATTGTAGCGGCGGAGCTGGTATACAAGCTGATTTAAAAACTTTTGCTGCGCATAAAGTATTCGGTATGAGCGTAATAACGGCTGTTGTATCTGAAAATACATCAAGAGTAATAAGCATTGAAAATATGCCTGAAAACTGCATAACAGACCAAATTACAGCTATATTTGAAGATATAAAGGTTGACGCAATAAAAATAGGCATGTTGCCGAATGAGATTTGTATGAAAACTGTAGCTCAAGAACTACAAAAATATCATCCTAATAATATTGTTATAGATCCTGTTATGGTGGCAAAAGGCGGATGTGCTTTAATGATGGATAATTCAGTTAAAGCTTTAATAGATAATATTATTCCATTAGCTGATATTTTAACGCCTAATATACCTGAAACTGAAGCTATAACAGGTATTAATATAAAAACTATTGATGATATGAAAATAGCAGCAAAACAAATTTATAATATGGGTGCTAAAAATATAATCATAAAAGGCGGGCATCTTGACGGAGATGCTATCGATATTCTATATAACGGCAAGGATTATTATACATATACAACTGAGCGCATACAAACTAAAAATACACATGGTACAGGCTGTACTTTTTCATCTTCTATTGCGTCTAATCTAGCAAATGGTATGAATATTAATGATGCTGTAAGTAATGCAAAAGGTTATATAACTAATGCGATAAAATATTCACTGAATATTGGAAAAGGGCATGGGCCTACAAATCATTTATATAATTTTTATAACTTAAAATAAAAAAGGAAGGATATATAAAATGAATTATAAAACTCAAATGCAAGCTGCAAAAAATGGATACATAACAAAAGAAATGAAAACTGTAGCTAAAAAAGAAAATATATCTGAGCAGGAACTTATAAAATTAGTTGCATCCGGTCAGGTAGCTATCCCGGCAAATATTAATCATAAATCTTTATCTGCCGAAGGTATTGGAAAAAATATGACAACTAAGATTAATGTTAATCTTGGTATTTCAGGCGATTGCGTAGATTATTCCATGGAAATGGAAAAGGTTAAAATGTCTATTAATCTTGGCGCACATGCTATTATGGATTTAAGTAATTATGGCAAAACAAATACATTTAGAAAACAACTTATCGATTATTCTCCTGCTATGATAGGCACTGTCCCTATGTATGACGCTATCGGTTATCTTGAAAAGGATCTATTGGAAATATCGGCAAAAGATTTTCTTAAAGTAGTTGAAGCCCATGCAAAAGAAGGCGTTGATTTTATGACAATACATGCAGGTATTAATAGACGTGCTGTAGAATGTTTTAAACGTGAAAAACGCCTTACTAATATTGTATCGCGCGGCGGATCTCTTTTATTTGCTTGGATGGAAATGACCGGTAATGAAAATCCATTTTATGAGTATTATGACGATGTACTTGAAATATTACGTGAATATGATGTAACTATTAGCCTTGGTGATGCATTGCGTCCTGGAAGTATAGCGGACAGTACAGATGCCGGCCAAATAAGCGAACTTATTGAATTAGGTAATCTTACAAAACGTGCATGGGATAAAGATGTTCAGGTACTTGTAGAAGGTCCTGGACATATGGCGTTAAATGAAATAGCTGCTAATATGACATTACAAAAGAAAATATGCCATAATGCTCCGTTTTATGTTTTAGGACCTATTGTAACCGATATTGCTCCTGGATATGACCATATTACTTCAGCAATAGGAGGAGCAGTAGCCGCTGCAAACGGCGCTGATTTTCTTTGTTATGTTACTCCTGCCGAACATCTTCGCCTTCCTGATTTAGATGATGTAAAAGAAGGTATAATTGCAGCAAAAATAGCAGCGCATGCAGGCGATATCGCTAAAGGCATACCAAATGCACGCGATATTGATAATAAAATGAGCGATGCTCGCCGCCGTGTCGATTGGGATGAAATGTTTTCTCTTGCTCTTGATAGCGAAAAAGCTAAAAGATATTATGAAAGCACTCCTCCAACTGAACGCCATACATGTTCAATGTGCGGTAAAATGTGCGCTATGAGAACTACTAATATGATACTTGAAGGTAAAGAAGTAAAATTCTGTTCTGAGAAATGATTAATAATAAAGAAAACCGGGCCTATGATAAATTTCATAGGCCCGGTTTTCTTTATTTTTTACTTATTATTTAATTCAGCATATTGCAGCATATTTCTGCAAAGGAAAATAACAAGCGTACCCACTAATATATTACATATAGCTAATACAAGGAATGATACGGCATATACCGACAGTGCGCCGCCAAAAAGCACAGAGAAAAATACTCCTGTAATTACTGCAGCAATAATACCTGGTATAGATAGAACTATAAGCATTAAGAAATATATTGCTAATATAAGTCCCTTCACTGTAATCTGTCCAAATACTCTTTCTACCATAATATTTCCAGCTGTAAATAAAAAGCCAAAAGTTATTCTTGCTATAATAAATATTATTATTTCTATTGGATTTAAACTTAATAATATTCCAACAGGGATATATATAATAACAGCTTCAACTATTACTTTTGGTAAGCTTTCCAATAAACAATACATTAGCTTTTTAAATGGTGGTTCTGGTACAAGATATACATAAGGCAATAATAATTCTCTGTTAATCCTTGACATAGATGTCGATATCATCTGTAAATATGTTGACATACAGAAAAACGGAATAATTTCTTTAGTAAAAATTGCAAATGCAATATTAATACCTATATAAACAAGCGATACCGTATCTAGAAGAAATATTTTTGACCGCCTGTTTTCTAATATATGTTTAAAATAAAAAGCATTTGCTCCAAAACCTTTATCAATACCGGTTTTGCCTACTTTTACATTTTTAGGAGACATCTCCCCTACTTTACCTTCTTTACGTGCGGTAATTGCACTAAATGATACTTCAGACGCCTGTAAAACATCTTCATAATAATCTGAGCGTGCAAAAACTATAACAGCTACCAGTAAACCAATATATATTGCCGTACCGGCTAAACCTAAAACAATAGGTATTAACTGCATTTGCATAATTCCTACAATACATGCCTGCAGCCATCCCGCAACAGGGAATAATACCATAGGCATACCATTTGCCGCATCTACTGCAGCTGGAAGAATATTATCCATATCTTCATATACTTTAAATCCTACATATAAAACAGCAACTGCACAAATGACTATTAATATAGTTTTTGCAATCCTTTTTTTATAATCATCGCCGCTTGTAAGAGAATATATAACCATAGCGGTTAATTGGCCACAAAATACCGATAAACCATATCCAACTAATATTAATATAATATCTAAAAATGTTGTTCCATACGTAAAACTAAGCCATCCATATTGGAATAAGATAAAGAAACCTATTAATATAGACTGACCTAATTGCTGGACAAGACCATAAAACAATACTTTTCTCGGCTTAAATGGCGAACAAAATACTAAATTTACATCCGACATGGAAAACATACTAGCGCCGCTTGAAAAGCCTCTATAACTTGTCACTAAAAACATGACTGCATATAGGACAAATATTAAAGCATATAATTCTGAAACAGGACGAAATTCATTTGTGTCCATATCACTCATAGCAGATTGGCCTGATACAAGCGATAATATAAGCAATCCTGCCATTATTATTACAAATATAATTTTAGTTGGACTTTTAAAAGTTTCAATAATCTGATTCTTTATTCGAGTACAAAATAAATATGATAAACCGCCCATAATATTACCCCCTGTTTTCAGTTATCTCGAAGAATAACTCCTCAAGGGTCTTTTCATTATTATCCATATCATGGCGGTTATATTTTGTTGCTACAATTTTACCGCCCATCATTATATTAGCAACATCCCAATAATCTTCTACACTATCAAGCATATGAGTACTGATAAGAACAGAAGCGCCGCTATCACGCATTTCAATAAACATATCTTTTAATTCTTTTATTGCATGAGGATCAAGGCCAACCATTGGTTCATCAAATATAATTATTTTGGGTCTATGAATTACTGCACAACATATAGATAACTTTTGCTGCATACCTTTAGATAATTCTTTACCTAATTTATCTTTTTTATCCCATAATTCAAAACGTTCCATAAGTTGTTTACCATATCCATCATCCTGCATACGATATGCTCGGCGAATAAATTCCAAATGCTCTTCAACGGTCAGCATATCATATATAGCCGGCATTTCAGGAATATATCCCAAAAGACGTTTTGCTTCAATTGATTTATTGTCAAATCCATTGATTTCTATATGTCCATTAAATCTAAGCAAACCGGAAATACATTTTATTATAGTTGATTTACCCGCGCCATTTGGACCTAATAGAACAGCGATCTGACCATCACTAACATCAAACGTTATATTATCGTTAGCAATAGTATTCCTATACTTTTTTGTAACATTGATTACTCGTAACATAAAATAAATCCTCCGTTATTTAACAACTCTAACCGGGAAAAGTAATAACAGCCCATCAATGTATCTCCAAATATAATATGATTTTTATATTTTGTCAATCTTTTGACAAATATTTATTTCAAGTATTTTATGTAAAATTTTTAAATTTTACGTATATTTTACATAAAGCTGTCTGTTCATTTTACTTGTACAACATACAATAGCTGCGAACTCACAGAAAGGTTAATAAAAACGTAAATTTAAAGGAGAGTATTTTACATGAAAAAAGTATTAACAATTTTACTTGCACTTACCTTTATTGTAGGAGCTTTTGCAGGATGTAATTCAAATCAAGGTTTTGATCCTAAAAATGATATCTCTGTAGTATCCCGTGAAGACGGTTCTGGTACAAGAGGAGCTTTCATTGAATTATTCGGAATTGAAGAAGAAGACGATCAAGGCAACAAAGTAGACAATACAACAGCTGAAGCTAATATCGTTAACAGCACAGAAGTTATGATGACAACAGTTTCTGGTAATCAATATGCAATCGGTTATGCTTCATTAGGTTCTATAAATGATACTATAAAAGCTTTACCAGTAGATGGCGCTGAACCAACTGTTGATAATGTTAAAAACGATACATATAAAATTTCCCGTCCATTTAATATTGCAACAACAAACGATGTATCTGACGCTGCACAGGATTTTATTAATTTTATTCTCAGCACACAAGGACAGCAAGTTGTAGCAGATAGCGGATATATTCCTCTTGATGATACTAAAGAATTTACTTCCAGCAAGCCAACAGATAAAGATAAAATTGTTGTAGCTGGTTCTTCTTCTGTAACTCCTGTTATGGAAAAACTTAAAGAAGCTTATAATGAAATCAATCCAGATATCACAATCGAAGTACAGCAGACAGATTCTTCATCTGGTATGCAGGCTGCTATGGATGGTACTTGCGACATTGGTATGGCTTCCCGTGAATTAAAAGATAGTGAGCTTGAAGCTCTTACTCCAACAGTTATTGCTTTAGATGGTATAGCAATCATTGTAAATAATGAAAATACACTCCAATCCATCACAAGCGAACAAGTTAAAAATATATTCACAGGCACAACTACTTCATGGGATGAAATCATTACTGAATAATAACTAATTCCTAAGTTAATAGCATGGGTTGCCGTTTATTATAACAGCAGCCCTGCTATTGCTGTAAACAGTTAAATATATTAATAACTGACATATGTGCTTTAAGGAGAGGCTTATGAAAAAATATACGGAGATCGCTATGCGGGGAGTATTTTTTGTTGCTGCAATTGCTTCTATATTAGCAGTAGCATTAATATGTGTATTTTTATTTGCAAATGGTATCCCCGCAATGGCAGAAATAGGCGTATTTGATTTTATTTTAGGTGATAAATGGGCTCCAAACAATGTACCTGCATCATATGGGATCTTACCTATGATTTTAGGTAGCATTTATGTAACAGCCGGAGCTATTATAATAGGAGTGCCAATAGGTATTTTGACAGCTATTTTTATGGCAAAATTCTGTCCTAAAAAAATTTACAGGTTTTTAAAGCCTGCAGTAGATCTCCTCGCTGGTATTCCATCTATCGTATATGGTTTCTTTGGTTTAGTTGTACTTGTACCATTTATTAGAAATGTATTTGGCGGTAACGGCAACAGTATTTTAACAGCGTCAATATTATTAGGCGTAATGATACTTCCTACCATAATTGGAGTTAGTGAAGCTGCTATACGCGCTGTACCGGATTCATATTATGAAGGTGCTTTAGCATTAGGAGCAAGTCATGAACGCAGCGTATTCTTTGCTACTCTCCCCGCTGCTAAATCTGGTATTATGGCCGGTGTAATATTAGGTATAGGCCGTGCTATAGGAGAAACAATGGCTGTTATTATGGTTGCAGGCAATCAGGCCATATTCCCTGACAGTATATTGGACGGTGTACGTACTCTTACAGCCAATATAGTTATGGAAATGGGTTATGCCGCAGATTTACACCGTGAAGCTTTAATTGCTACTGCTGTAGTACTTTTTGTCTTTATTCTAATTATTAATTTATTGTTCTCACTTCTTAATAGGAGGGCAAAATAATGCAACAGATTAATAAGCAAACATTTAAACAAAAGTTTAGTTCCTATAAAAAACATCCTTTATCGCTTTTTTTATTAATAATTGTAATTTTAGCCGCTGTTTTAACATTTTCAGCATTACTATTTCTTATAGGTTATATTTTAGTAAAAGGCATACCAAATATTACGCCTGATTTATTTGCCTGGACTTATAATTCAGAAAATGTATCACTTATGCCAGCATTAATTAACACAATAACAATGACATTAATTTCATTATTAATTGCGGCGCCTTTAGGCATATTTGCAGCTATTTACCTTGTTGAATATGCAAAAAAAGGTAATAAAATAGTGGGTATAGTAAGAACTACTGCCGAAACATTATCAGGTATTCCTTCAATCGTATATGGCTTATTTGGTATGTTATTTTTTGTAACTACACTAAAGTGGGGGTATTCCTTATTAGCTGGTGCATTTACTCTTGCAATTATGATACTGCCATTAATAATGCGAACTACTGAGGAAGCTTTAAAAGCTGTACCGGATACATATCGTGAAGGAAGCTTTGGTTTAGGCGCAGGAAGACTTAGAACTGTTTTTAGAATAGTATTGCCTTCAGCAGTACCAGGAATATTATCCGGTATAATTTTAGCAATAGGAAGAATTGTAGGCGAAACAGCCGCTTTAATATATACAGCAGGAAGCGTAGCAGTTATTCCGGAAAGTTTATTAGATTCCGGACGTACTTTATCAGTACATATGTATGTCTTATCAAATGAAGGCCTTCATACCGACCAGGCATATGCAACTGCTGTTATCCTTTTAATAATTGTTATGTTAATAAATTGGTTATCAGGATTTGTAGCAAAAAGAGTCGCAAAAGTATAAGAATATTATTAATGATTTGCTTATAGCATACAATGAAAGGATAGGCATATGGATAAATTTAAAATAAGTAATTTAGACTTATATTATGGAAGCTTTAAAGCTTTAAAAAATATTAATCTTAATTTACCTTCAAATGAAATAACAGCATTTATCGGTCCGTCAGGCTGCGGTAAATCTACATTATTAAAATCCCTTAACAGAATGAATGATCTTATTGAGGGATGTAAAATAACAGGAGAAGTTTTGCTTGATAATGAAGACATATATGGTAATATGGATATAAATCTCTTGCGTAAAAGAGTTGGTATGGTTTTCCAAAAACCTAATCCATTCCCTATGAGCGTATATGATAATATCGCATTTGGCCCTCGTACTCATGGCATACGTTCTAAAATGAAGCTTGATGAAATAGTTGAAAAATCATTAAAAGATGCTGCTATATGGGATGAAGTAAAAGATAGATTAAAGAAAAGCGCTTTAGGATTATCCGGCGGACAGCAGCAAAGGTTATGTATTGCCAGAGCTCTTGCAGTACAGCCTGAAGTTTTGCTTATGGATGAACCAACAAGTGCTCTTGACCCTATTTCTACATCAAAAATCGAAGATCTTGCCGCAGAATTAAAAAAACAGTATACTATTATTATGGTAACTCATAATATGCAGCAAGCTGCAAGAATATCAGATAAAACTGCATTTTTCTTATTAGGTGAAGTGGTTGAATTTGGTGTTACAGAAGAATTATTTGCAATGCCTAAGGATAAGCGGACAGAAGATTATATAACAGGCCGTTTTGGATAAAAAATATTATTTTATTAATATTTTTATAAAAGTAATAATATTATTTATCATATAAATTATGACTGATTTTTGAAATGGAGTTATTATGTTATGAGAAAAAGTTTTGAAGCCCAACTTGAATTATTAAATAATGAGCTTATCCAAATGGGAGCTTTAGTTGAGCGTGCAATTGCATGCGCTGTAAAAGCTTTGATTGAACAGGATACAAAACAAGCAAAAAGAGCAATTGATTGTGATATTGAAGTTGATCATAAAGAAAAAGAAATTGAAAATATTTGTTTTAAACTGCTTTTACAACAACAACCAGTTGCAAAAGATTTGCGTCTTATTTCTTCTGCCTTAAAAATGATTACTGATATGGAACGTATTGGAGATCAGGCTGCTGATATTTCAGAAATCACCATGTTAATGGCTGATACTCCTTATGTTATGCAGCCGGACCATATATCAGATATGGCAAGAGCTACAATAAAAATGGTTACTGATAGTGTAGATGCATTTGTAAAACGCGATTTAAATTTAGCTCAATCTGTAGTTGAATATGATGATAATGTAGATAATCTCTTTACTTCTGTTAAATCTGATTTAATAAAACTTATACATGAAAATGTAGATAAAGGCGAACAGGCTGTAGATTTTCTGCTTGTTGCAAAATATTTTGAGCGTATTGGCGATCATGCAGTAAATATTGCTGAATGGGTAATATTCTCTATAACAGGAAAACATAAAAATAAAAAGTAATTTATAATTAATTATATGAAACGGAGCTTTATACAATGATATATATTGTAGAAGACGATAGAAATATAAGAGAATTGGAACGTTATGCACTGCAAAACAGCGGGTTTGAAGCGGATGCATTTGAAAATGCATCTGGATTTTTTGCTGCTTGTGATAAAATTACCCCAGAGCTTGTTCTTCTTGATATAATGCTTCCTAATGAGGACGGACTTAGTATATTAAGGCGCCTTCGTGACAGCAGTAAATGGAACAGTATTCCTGTAATAATGGTAACGGCAAAGGATACTGAAATAGATAAAGTAAAAGGTCTGGATTTAGGTGCAGATGATTATATAACTAAACCATTTGGTATTATGGAACTTATTTCCAGAGTAAAAGCTTTACTTAGACGAGTACAAATAATAGAAAATAAAAGTACATTTCAATATAATAATATTATACTTAATGATGAAAAACGGACTGTAACAGCAGATGGCAGCAATATTGAGTTAACATATAAAGAATATGAACTGTTAAAGCTTCTTCTTATGAATAAAGGCATAGTATTATCCCGTAATAAAATAATGGAACATGTATGGGGCTTTGATTATGAAGGAGAAAGCCGTACAGTTGATATGCATGTAAAAACTCTTAGGCAAAAGCTAGGCGAAAGTGGTAAAGCTGTAAAAACAGTAAGAAATGTTGGTTATAAGATTGGTGATTAAATATGAAAAAAAGAATTAATCTCAGGCTTATTTTAATAGGAACTATCTCAATTATTTTGACATCGGTTGTTATTATATTAATATTTTATAATCTCTTTCAGACCAGGGTACAAGAAGATTTAAAATTAGATGGATATCTTCTTAAACAAACATATTCTAAATTAACTGGTACTGAGGATTTAAAAAATATTAATACAAATCAGTTGCGAATAACCCTTATTTCGCAAGATGGAACTGTTTTATATGAATCGGATACTGATGCTGAACAAATGGAAAATCATTTAGATAGACCGGAAATAGTTCAGGCATTACAAAACGGCGAAGGTGAAACCGTAAGAACTTCTGATACTCTTGATGTTAATACATATTATTTTGCTATTAAATTAGATGACGGCAATATATTAAGGGTTGCACGTCAAGCTAATAGTATGATGGCAATTTTTCTTCGTGCTATGCTTCCAATAGTTATTCTATTGGTAATAATATTTATATTATGCCTTATATTATCTCATTTTCTTACTAAAGCTATTGTACGTCCAATTGATAAAGTAGCTGATAATATGTCAAATATAGATAATATACAAATATATGATGAATTAATACCATTTGCACGTACTATTAAAAAGCAAAATGAACGTATTTCCAACCAAATAGAAACATTAGAAGAAGAGAAAAATAAAATTCAGACTATTACAGAGAATATGTCTGAAGGTTTATTAATGCTTGATATTAATAAAAATATATTAATGGCTAATTTAAGCGCGATATCAATGTTATCAGCAAATAATGACAACTATCTTGGCAAGAATATTATTTATTTTTCTCGCAATGAACAATTATCTGAATGTATTGATAAAGCTATAACCGGTAATGCAAGAACTGAAGATATTGTTTTAAATGCACGTCAGTTACAAATAATTGCAAGTCCTGTATATAATAATAATGATATTATCGGTGTCATATGTCTTATTCTAGATGTAACTGAGAAAAAAGAAATTGAACGTTTACGCCGTGAATTTACTGCTAATGTTTCTCATGAACTTAAAACTCCTCTTACATCTATTTCTGGATATGCCGAACTTATAGAAAATGGTATGGCAAAAGAAGAAGATATAAAAAGTTTTGCATCAAAAATACATCGTGAATCTGTACGTTTGCTTACTCTTATTAGCGATA
>CALWVB010000032.1 GCA_944384895.1 uncultured Clostridia bacterium
AAAAATTACTCTGCTGAGTAAACTGATTAATAGGAGCCGCTGCCTGACGTACAAATACCAAATAACTTGCCAGACTTCCTACGTCTATCTTCCCATTCATTGCCATAATTCCGCCAAGTACAGCTACAATTGCATAATTAACATAGGAAATACTGACTACAGCCGGAATCATAGTTGCAGCAAAAGCCTGCGCGCCGGTCCCTGCTTTACGCAACGCCTCGTTTTTAACTTGAAAGGCTTTTAAATTCTCTTTTTCATGGTTAAATACTTTAACAACTTTCTGACCGTTTACCATTTCTTCAATATATCCATCTAAATCACCTAAACTGGCCTGTTGTTTTGTATAATAAGCTTTACTTTTATGCCCACTGAATTGAATATATAAAAACATAACAATATAGCATATAGTAACAATCAATGAAAGCTGCCAATTAAGTATATATAAAATTACTAAAGTACCAGCCATTTGAATAAAACTTTGAATGGCCATAGCAAAACTGTTATTCAGAGCATCTGATATTGTATCGACATCATTTGTAAAATAGCTCATGATGTCTCCATGGCGCTGGCTGTCAAAAAAACGCAGTGGAAGTGTCTGGAGATGGGAAAATAGATCCCGTCGTATATCAAATAATACTTTTTGAGCTGCTTTTACCATAATCTGCGTATAACCATATGCAGTGATAACCCCTATTATATATATCACTGCTGTTACTATAACGCCGTATATCAATTTACTTATTTCACCGGATGCAAGATTATTTACAACTGGACGGATCATATAATTTCCCAAAAGATTTGCTAATGCGCTGATGGTGACCAATACAGCGACCGCCAACAGCAAAAATTTATGCCGGCCTAAATAAGATAAAAGCGTTTTAAAAGTATTAAAAAGATTTTTAGGCTTCTTTGCACCCGGTCGGCGAGCTGGCACTGGTATCACCCCTTTTCATTTGTGATGTATAAATTTCCTGATAAATCGGATCATTTTCTAATAATTGCGCATGTGTTCCAATTGCATGAATATTTCCGTCATCCATAACTATTATCTGGTCTGCACTAATTACCGATGTAATGCGCTGAGCAATAATAATTTTGGTTACATCAGTTAAGTTAGCTAAAGCTGACCTGATATCGCTTTCCGTAGCAGTATCTACCGCACTGGTAGAATCATCAAATATCAGGATCTTTGGATTTTTAAGCAGTGTACGGGCTATACAAAGCCGCTGTTTTTGACCTCCGGAAATATTAACACCGCCCTGGCCTAAATCTGTATCAAGCCCTTTTGGCATACGTTTTAAAAATTCATCAGCCTGGGCTGCTCTGCATGCTCTCCAAATTGTTTCATCATCAGCCTGTTGATTGCCCCACAAAAGATTTTCTCTTACCGTACCGGAAAATAAAACATTTTTTTGCAGTACAATTCCAACTGCATCTCTAAGTATACACAGGTCATATTCGCGGACATCCCGTCCGCCTACCTTGACAATACCTTTTGTTGCATCATACAAACGTGGAATTAATTGTACCAACGTGCTTTTTGCTGATCCAGTTGAGCCCAAAATTCCTATTGTCTCCCCTGCTTTAATATTAAAATTAACATTGGACAGGGCATATTCCTTTGCCCCTAAATTATATTTAAATGATACATTCTCAAATGAAATACTTCCATCAGTAACCTCTTTTATGCCGTTTTCCGGAGATGTAAGTATAATTTCTTCATCCAATACTTCTTTAATTCTATGCGCGCTTGCAAAAGAACGGGTAAGCAGCAAAAAAACATTGGAAATCATCATCATGGAGTTCATAATTTGGAATACATAACTTAAAAATCCTGTAAGATCTCCTACTTGAAGAGAAGAATTTAAGATCATATTCCCGCCAAACCACATGATTAAAATAACCGTAATATATAATATCAATTGAAATGCCGGTAAATTTAATACAGCATATTTAAAAGTATTTTGGCTGTTATCCATCAAAGTTTTATTAACTTCTTCGAATTTTTCTTCCTCATATTCTCTTCTAACAAAAGCTTTTACTGCACGAATTGCAGTTAATACTTCTTGTACTACACCATTAAGTTTATCAACTGCTTTTTGTAAAATATGATACTTAGGTGAGATTTTATGTACAATATAAAAAAGTATTACTCCTAAAATAGGTGCGCACAATAAAAAAATTAACGCTAGACTTGGGTTCATCCAGAATGATAAAATAACGCCTAAAACCAGCATAACAGGTCCGCGCACCATTGGACGGAATCCTCCGCAGACAGCATTTTGTATTACTGTGACATCGGTAGTCATACGTGTAACCAAAGATGATGTTTCAAAATGATCAAGATTTGAAAATGAATAATCCTGTACTTTCTCATATTGCGCCTGACGAATCCTAGCTCCCCATCCATAAGCTGCCCTAGCTGCAAACCGTGCATATAAAAGGCCGGTAGCTAAAGATAACAATGCACAAATTCCCATATAAATACCTTTATGAAGGATATATGTCATATCATGATTAGCTATGCCAACATCTATCAAATCTGACATTAATATTGGAATTACAAGCTCAAATCCTGTTTCAATGACAATCAGCAGAGCTCCGATCACCATATCTTTCCAATATGGCCCCAGATAATGAAGCAGACATTTTAAGTCTCTCACTCTTTTTCCTCTTTTCTTTCACGAAAATTTTTATATGCCCGGGAAAGATATTTAGCAAAACATATTTTTTCTTCTTTGCTAAATCCATTGAGCATAATTTCCTCCATATGTTGACAATGGTTTTGCCATTTCTTTTGAACATCATATCCTTTATCCGTCAATGCGATTAAATTGCTGCGCCGGCTTTCCTCATCAATTTTTCTAGTAACAAATCCGCCTTTTTCCAATGAATCAATCATTCGTGAAACAGCTGCTGAATCAATTTCAAAAAAATTAGCCAGCTCACGTTGACGGCAAGGCCCATATTTTACTAAATAGTTAATTAATTTTGGCTGCCCTATTTCCAATCCTATTTCCCCTAGATATGGACGCAGATAATTGGACTGTGCATGATATGCACGGTATAATAACATATGAAACGTCTGTTCCATATACTTCCTCCTAAAATAATTGACATATCAATAATTGATATGTCAATTATATCAAGTAATTATAATTTGTCAATACAGATATATTCTTAAAATAACAACATATCATTTAATTTTTTGTTAGTAATATATCAGGTGTTATGTTATTTTTTATATAATATTCCCGAAAAACTGTTATAGGCTTATATAACATAAATTTTTATTTAAATAATAGCAAAAGTATGAATCAGCCAATGGTATTTTTCTTCTTAAATATAAAAGTTATCATGAACATAGCTTACTAAACCGTATTATGTTTTATATCCCTATATAAATAAATTACCAGACAGTGCTTAATATAACCGTCTGGTATGCAAAGACAATGAAAATTGTACTAAATAATAAAATATATAAAATTATCTCTTAATAAAAACAGGATACGAAAAAGTACCGCTGATAAGGGGCGCCTGCGCAGCGCATCTTAAAAAGATGCGCTAAAAGCAAAATAATATGTCCTTGATTTAAACTAAACTGATAATAAGAAACAATTATTGTCTTAAGAACAGCATATTATTATGACATATTATTTTGCATAAAGCAGCCATATGAAATATGGCTGCACGCAGGCGCCCCACTTTTGGGTAATGACATTAGTATGTTGTAATTATAAATTATATTTAATTTAATACTTTGTTATTAATATTTGTGTTATTTTCATTCGTATAGTTTAAGCTATCTATTATTTAAGATACTTACGTTTAAATATTATTAAAGGATTCAGATAGGTATTATTAGATAGATCGGATATTTTGATACATAAACTTATCAAAGGTATATGTATCCCTGCTAAATTTCATTTCTATTTCATTTAAAGAAATATTATTCATTTTCAGCAGTTTCTTACTGATATTGATAATAGGAGTACAGTTATCGTCATACAGATAAAATGAGCATACTTCAAAAACAACTACGTGCTCTTGGCACTCCAATATTATAATTGGTCCGATATTAACGCCTTCTTGTGAATAAATAGTATAACAAAAAAGGCAGGGACTCTACTTATACCTAAGAAAATCCATTCCATATATCTTATATCATTATTATTGCTCTAATCCTTTTTTAAAAACAAAGAAAAAGTACTCCCATTTCTATCAGAAATTACCTTGATATATCCATTCTGCTTATTGATAATATCACGGGTCAAATACAAACCGATTCCTACACCGTCAATCTCAGCAGAATATTTGCCTCTATAAAACCGTCCAAAAATTTTTGCCTGTTCATCTTCAGGAATTCCAATACCATTATCAGATATATCAAGCCGCAGATAAGATGGATATTCAGTTATTTGCAGACAGACAAATCCACCGTTTGGCGTATATTTTATGGCATTATCAAGTATATTAGCGATCGCTTCTGCTGTCCAGTTAAAATCAAGCATTGCTTGAAAGTTGTGATTACAATCAAAGGTAATCGTGATATTTTTGCCCTTTGCTTTTGCATAGACGGTTTTTACCGCTTGCAGAACAATATTGTTTAAACTATTTCTTTTGAGTTTCAGGCTGATAATACCGCTTTCCAGACGAGACATTTTAATCAGGCTATTTGTCAAAAAAGTCAGTTTTTCAAGAGACATCTGAAGTGTAGCAATATATTCACTGCGTTCCTCATCGGTTAGTTCTTTATCACTCAATAGCTGTGCAAAAGTATTTGCTGCCGCTATTGGTGTTTTAATCTGATGGGAAATATCAGAAATCAGCATCTTAATCTGTTCCTTTTCCTTTGCCAGCATTTTATTCTGTGCCGTTAAAATATTGCGAAGTTTTAAAAGCTGGTGTTGTAAACGTGCAGTCAGCGTGTCCTCGGCTTCTGAAAAAATATACTGTTCCTGCTGTTCCACTAAAGTTTCAATGAGCAGTGTAATATTTTCTAATAAGTCATCGTTATAACGGTTGTGCAAAAAGTCAAGTAAAAATAAGAATCCGCATAAAATTACAAAACTGAAAATAACCAAAAATATAACAAAAGAGCTATTCTCCACAAAAAACATTGCAGCAGATACAACCGATATGATTACGCCTAATATTAAAATCAATTTTCTATAAATTTCAAAATGTCTCATCATTATTCTCCAAAAGTATAGCCCATACCGAAAATGGTTACAATATATTCCTGTTTTTCATCATTTAGTTTCTGTCTTAATCTCTTAATATTAACACGTACCGTATTGTCATCAATAAAGTTTCCGTCTATATCCCAAAGCTGTTCTAATAGCATTGTTTTTGTAACAACCCTGCCTTTATTCTCCGCTAAATAGAGAAGCAGCTTGTATTCCGTAGCGGTAAGGTGTATTTCTTGCCCTTTTAACAACACAAGACATTTTTGCTTATCAATTTCCAAATCTCTGTATTTTATCCGTGATCCGCCTGTTATCGTCCTTTTTAAGACCGCCTGTACCTTTTTCCGCAAAACCTCAAGGGGAAATGGCTTGGAAATATAGTCGTCGCAGCCCGCTGAAAAACCATCCAGCATATCCTCCTCAGTATCATTGGCAGTTAAGAATAAAACAGGTATTTCAGATGTTTCACGGATTTTTCGGCAAAATTCCAATCCACTACCATCAGGCAGGTTAATATCAAGAAGAAATAGATCATACTTTTGATTTTGATATTTCTGCAAGGCTTCCAAATAACCATATACTGCTGTAACTGTATGCTCATCCTTTTTCAAAGCAATGGATATTCCTTTGCTTAAAATCATATCATCTTCCAACAAAAAGATATTTGCCATCGCTTTAAAACACACCGCCTTTTTTCACAAAATAGAGTGGCAGTACAGACTGGGTACAGTACATATCAGCACTGCCAATGATAATTTAATTTTCAAAATTGTGCAACCGTTCTATAACCGTTTCCTTTGAGATAAATCTATAAACCAAAGACGGAACTAAGAGGCATATTGCAAAAATAGCAATAATAAGGCCAATAACAAGCGCCACTGGGTACTCAAACTTTGCATAATCCGCAATACTCGGTACTGCGTTTGCCACTAGTAAGAGAAAAGCATTACCTAAAGTCATAATCAGTATTGTCGTTATAAGCGCATAAAAACCGCCTTCAAGCGTCAAAATCTTTTTGATCTGTTTTTTCGTTGTGCCGATACTTTCCATAATAGCAAACTCATTTTTTCTTGCAATAACACCTGTTAGCATAACATTAACAAAGTTAATTAGGCCAATTACAATGAGCAGAATTGCAGCACCGTTGCCGATCATATTAATGGAAAAATATGCTTGTTCGAATTGTTCCAAAACAGAAATGGAATTTTCATAATTCCAGGTGCCGGATGGTAGGGTATTGTTGATTGCTATAAGTTCATTATTTACTTTCTGCAACTGATTTGTATTTTCAACGTCTACACCAATATCATATATAATCGCTGTATTAGTCAGGCGTTTCATTCCTGTATCACTAACAAAAATAACATCAGGAACAGCGCCCACCCATTTACGGTGTCCAATATTAAAGCTTTCATCAAGGTCTGTGTAATTGAATGCTCCTGCTACTTGAAAAGCTGCCGATTGTCCATCTGCATTATGCGAAGTTAAATTGAGCGTCTTTCCAATCAACGCAGCATGTGGTGCAAAGTTATCCGAATCCATGCCCACAATAACAGTATCACCCTTTCGGAATGCATCAATATCAATCGGTGTATTATGGGTTTTATTATACTGCTTTACATACATATCATCCAGCGTTACCACATAACAGCCGTAAGCCCCGTTATCAGCATATTCCTGCAATTCTGAAATCATCTGCTCATAGGTTTTGCCATCATGATATAACTCTTCATGCTGTATTTTCAAGAAATTCTCATATTCCGAGATATTTAAGTCAATTTCAGCCCAAGTGATTTTATTAACAGAAATATTTTTAACTCCCTCAACCTGTGAAATCTGTTCTATAAAATGTTCATCAAATTGAGGAACTTCTTTTTCCAGGTTTTCGAATTGGCTAAACTGTGAATCCGTATAACGGAAATCATATTTCATATATCTATCAACATAGTTTTGCCCATTAATACTTCCTAAAAAACCGTTGACGCCTAAAATCGTGACAGTACCCATAAAAAGAGATAAAAATACTAGCACAGCTCGCTTCTTATCACGAAATATATTGTGCAACGCCATAATATGAAGTTTACCGCCATTGGTCGAGTTTCTGTTTTTGATTTTTTTAGGAGCATAATTTTGAAATCTCAGCGCTTCTACCGGAGAAATCCTTGCCGCAGCCTTTGCTGGCGCATTACATGCTATCCAAACTGTCATTGCAGAAAAAACAATGGATAGGATAAAGATGATAGGATGAAAAAATACAACGGCATCCATACTTGATCTGCCCTGCTCAAATCCTTGCTGCAAAAATAACGGTACAATACAAAACGATACTGCAGCAGCTAATAAAATACCAACTGGAATACCAATACAGGCAAATCTAAGCGCCTGCTTTTTTACAAGTGATTTTATCTGTTTTTGCGTTGTACCAATCGTTTTTATTAAACCATAAAAGCGGGTATCTTTTGATATGGAAATATACAGCACATTATATATTAACAAATAGCCGCTTCCAATGATAAATAACATTAAAAGAACTATCGCTGCAATCATAGAACCATTGGAAGAACTAATAGAAAATAAACCGCTTAAAGATTGATTATCATTTAACTGTATATCATCTTCAAGCCGATAAAAATCACCAGGGATTTCTTTTAAAGAAAGGGATAATATACCGTTTTCCTCCATAGTGCATCCTGCATTAGAACAGTAACTTTCTGAAACAAAAGCCATTCCTGTTCCAGTATAGGAATGGAACCAGCCGCTTAATAAAAATGTTTTTTGCTGCTGTCCGTTTTTATCGTAATATGATAAAGGGATTTCCATATTAAGTCTCGGTTCAGTAATACCAAGCTGTACAAGAGCATCCTCAGACAGCATTATTTCATTTTCCTTTGTTGGATAGTAGCCATTGATATTACTAATCGCTTGCTTAAAATGTTGTTCCCATTCTGTTTGATCATAATATTGAATTGTTATGGCCGATTCTCTGCCTTCAGAATTTGTATTTACAGCAGATCCAATCAAATATCTTGAGCCAATCGTTTTTACATAATCCAAAGAACGGATCAGATGTTCCTGCTCGTTTGTAGGCATATCCAATGTAACATCAGCATTGGAACCGGCAGTACGCACACTGGATAGTTCCATATTCTGCATATAGTTAACGCCCAAGCTAAAAACAGTGGTAATCATAAATGTAGTCAAAACCACCGCAAGTATTGCAAATGTATTGCGGATACGGTTTGCCTTCATCATTCCTTTTTCTACTTTTTTTATTGCTTGTTTATTTCGGTTAGCGTGCATATCCGGCACCTCCCTGAACAACCTTACCATCCTCAATGCGAATAGTACGGTCTGCCATCTGTGCAATTTCCTCATTATGAGTAATCATAACGGTTGTCTGATGGAACTGCCTACTCACAGACTGCATCAGCAAAATAACATCCAGACTGGTTTTTGAATCAAGATTTCCGGTCGGCTCATCGGCAAGTATTATGGCCGGCTTGGTAGCCAATGCACGGGCAATCGCTACACGCTGCTGCTGGCCACCGGACAGGTTATTCGGCATATTTTTGAGTTTACTTTCCAAGCCGAGCGTATGAATAATCTGTCTGACAAACTGCGTATCAGTTTTCCCTCCGTCAATTTCAATAGGATAAACAATGTTTTCATACACATTGAGAATAGGCAGCAAATTATAATTTTGAAAAACAAAGCCGATATTTCTGCGGCGAAAGATCGTCAATTGTTCATCCTTCATTTTCAGGAGTTCTTTTCCTCGAATAATAACGCTGCCGGAGGTAGGACGGTCTAATCCGCCGATCATATTTAACAGCGTAGATTTACCACTACCAGAAGTACCCACAATAGCTACAAACTCTCCTTCATTTACAGTGATGGATATGCCGTCAAGAGCGTGGACTTCGTTTTCTCCTCTTCCATATATCTTTATTAAATTTTTTGTTTCAAGTATAGCCATAGCTAAAACCTCCAAGCTAGTTTTATGATTTTAGTATAGCAGCCATTTCTTACAATCTCATTACAGTCCATATTAAAAACCAACCACTAGCCATTTCTTATTTATAAATCTTGTATGCATAGGCTTTTGTGCCTTTTTCGAAATCAGTCATATATAGCTTAAAAAGCTTTTTCCTTTTCAGCAAGTAACTTCACAATAAACTCAAATAATTTTTTGCCTGGCCTATTACCTCTGATAAACGCAATCGCTCAAATAAGTGCAAATGAAGCACTGATTTAGGATATCGACCTTTATGAACACCAAATAGCAGCCGCAAAAGAATTCATAGAATACCATATACGCAATCAGTTTGACATGGTCATTTCAAACGATGATGTCAGGGAGAAAATCAATTAGATAAAAGATTACATGAACAATACAGAAAACCATTTTATTACAAAATTTATTCTAACCCATTATATCAACCGGATTGATATTTCTAATGAAATGGTTAAAGTTACCTCTAAGGCAGTTGCCATTTCTAGCAAAAAAACAGCTGGAACCTACCTGCTACTGAAGCGTATCTATCAAAAGAAAGGGGCTGATGATGAAATATAACAATCTATGACTTGTGGATTTTTTCAACTAGATATAGAAAAATCGGCATTTTCGTCCTGCATGGCGAGTTTTCCTGTTCATGTATAACAAAAAAGCCACGACCATATGTACAGTCGTGGCTTTTTTGTGAAATGTTGACAAAATAGATACCCGACATAAACGCGGGCAGAAAAGAATGCTCTCCACAAAAGTGAAGCGCGCGTATTGGCAGCGGCAGTTTGCCGCTGGGAAATGTCGGCAAAATAGATACCCACTATAAACGCGGGCAGAAAAGAATGCTCTCCACAAAAGTGAAGCGC
>CALWVB010000033.1 GCA_944384895.1 uncultured Clostridia bacterium
TAACTCCAAAAGCTCCTCAATATGGCGGATGGGAATCATGGGATTCCTGCGGCTTTGGTATAGGACATTTCTTATCTGCAGCCTGCCTTATGTATAAAAAGACAGGTAATGAAGAATATAAAGAAAAAATTGATTATTCTCTATCAGAAATAGATATTACATAATGTACAAGCGGATTTATCGGCGGTATAGATGAACAAAGATTCATTGATAATGTATTTGATAAACCAGATAGTTTTGCTGTAGATTCAGCCAATTTAGGCGGTATTTGGGATGCTTGGTATGGTATACAAAAAGTTTTCAAAGGTCTTATAGAAGCCTATACTATGACAGGCAATGAACAAGCACTTCAAATTGCCATCGACTTTGCTGAATGGGCAAAAATACAGACAGATAAGCTTAATTATGAACAAATGCAGCGTATGCTCATATGTGAACATGGCGGCGTATCCGAATCACTTCTCTGGCTTTATAATATAACAAATGATGAAGACCATCTTAATCTCGCTCGAAGGTTCTTAAGAGCAGATCTTCTTGATCCTCTTTCTGAAGGTATTGATAATCTTTCCGGAAGGCATGTTAATGAAACTGTTCCAGAAATACAAAATGCCGCAACCTATTATGAATATTCAGGCGATGAAAAATATAAAAATGCAGCGGAATTTTATTGGGATACTGTAAGAGAAAACCGTATGTATGCAAATTCTGGTATAGGCCGTTCAGAACATTTTTCGGAAATTGATGAAGAACCATTAGTTTATAACGGACCGGAAACCTGTTGTACATTTAACTTCTTAAAACTTACCGAAACATTATATTCATGGGATCATGATGTAAAATACATTGATTATATTGAGGAAGCATTATTTAATAGTATATATCCATCACAAGACCCAGATAATCATGAAGGATATGGTAAAGTTTATTATACTCCATTTACTGCAGGCGGATGGCAGACCTATTCCACACGCGACGACGCTTTCTGGTGCTGCGTACTCGGCGGTATGGAAAATCCGGCTCGTCTGAGTAAAATGATATATTATAAAGAGAAAGATAATCTTTATGTAAATCTCTTTATGCCGTCAACAGTTACCTGGAGTGAAACCGGTATGGTATTAACTCAGGAAACAAACTTCCCATATGAAAGCGGTACAAAGCTGATTGTTAAGGAAGGCGCTGATAATGTAGGCATTAAAATCCGTGTTCCAGGTTGGGCAAACGGTCCTTTAACAATTAAAGTTAATGGTCAAGAAATAGTAGAAGAACCAGTCGACGGTTATATTACAATCACAAGAGATTGGGCAGCTAATGATGAAATCACAGTAAGCTTCTCTATGGGACTTTCTCTTTACACAGCTAAAGGCGAAGGCAATAAAGTTGCATTTAAATATGGACCTATCCTCTTAGCATCTTCACTTGGATTAGCTGATCCTGAAAAACGTTATTCTACTGATGCTTTAACATGGATGAATGAACCTCAATTACAAATTCCTACTCTTATCACAGATTCTTCTAATCCTGAAGACTTTATGTCTTTAGTTGATGCTGAAACCTTAACATTCCGTACAGATGCTATAGCTTCTGATGGTTCCAGCATAGACTTTGTGCCTTACTTTACACTTAATAAAGAACGTTTTGCAGTATATTATGATATGTTAGTTGAAGAACCGGAAGAATTTGAAGTAACAGCTACACCTGATAGTGAAATTTATGAAAAGAATGGCGTTATCAAGGTAGAAGTAGTTACAGACGGCAATGCTCAAGATGTATCTTTCTATAATGAATATGGAAAGAATCTTTGTAGTTGGATTGATGATGTAACGGCTAATGATGACGGCTCATTGACATGGATTATTAATACAATGATAGGTACTAAAGGCGATCGTACAATTACTGTAAAGGTTAATGGAGAAGATGCAGCTGAATTTAACGTTAAAATTGTAGATTATCTCCCTGTTGAATCTGATAAAGGTATAATATCTGCTGAAACTGCTAATGGAACCAGAGTAGTTAGAACAAATCAAATATTTAATGTAATCGTACAAACAGGAACAGAAGTTGTTTCAGTTGAATTGGCAAATGAATATGGCAATACATTTGGCAAGAATCTTGTATCAAGGATTGTCAACGGAGATACAGTTACATGGACATATTCAATATGTATAGGTTCTAAAGGTAACCGTACAGTTACTGCTCTTGGTTATGATGCTTATGGACAACAAGTTGATAATTCAGCATCATTTAGAATTACTGTAATCTAATTCTAAACCTTTTAGTTGATTTTTATTTGTTAATATTAATCTATTAACATAACACAAATAAAAAGCCCTCATTTCAGTTGATTTTATGAAATGAGGGCTTTTTTATTATCTTATATATTTTTCCTATGTTTAGAAGAAATCACCTTTATTTTTTATAATAGGACTGAGCTCTCTTATTGTACTGGGTTGGGTGATTTTTGTATAACTTCTTTTCTTCCACCTCCATTGCGGATGGTTTTCTGTTTTGCTCATCTGCCTAAAGGCACTAATTTAAAAAGCCCTGATCAAATCAGGACTTTAAACATTAACCATAGAATCAGCGTGATATTATCCCAACCCTATCATCTTCCATATTTTATCTATTAATAGGCCCAGATGAATGCTATCAAGCGGAAGTAAGCTCATACTGGTCGAACATATAAGATTCTAACAGGTTTACCCATGTTGATGCTCAGCACCAACCCCTGAAGGGAAACTGTAATTTTCCGTTCAGGGGTTGGTACAGTGATAACTTTGGGAAATGTTAGCAAAAAGATACCCGGCATAAGCGCGGGCAAAAAAGAACGCACTCCACAAAAGAGAAGAGCGCGACTTAGCTGCGGCAGAATGCCTCTGGGAAAAGTTAGCAAAAAGATAACCGGCATAAGC
>CALWVB010000034.1 GCA_944384895.1 uncultured Clostridia bacterium
CAAATCCAAATACCGAGCCGTATAGCAAACCAAAAAATGCGCTGCAAAAACCGCATCTGAATACTATCCGGCCTAATTCCATCTTTTTAAGACGCCACATAAATAATCCTATTAAAGATAATACTAAGCCTTGGCCTAAATCGCCGAACATTATACCGAATAATAAAATATAAGTAATCGCTACAAAAGGAGTTGGATCAATTTCGCCGTATGTAGGCATACCATACATTTCAACAAAAAATTCAAATGGTTTAAAGAACCGGTTATTCTTTAAAGCTACCGGAGGGGTAGTTTTATCAGTTGAATCAGGATGCTCAATTTTAAAATCAATCCCTTTTATCTTTTTAAGCCTGGAGCTTAAAGCACGTTTACCTTTTTTGGTAACCCAGCCGATATAATAAAAACCAGAACCATATTTACATGCATAACGCCTTAATTCAAAAATATCATGTAAACGCGTTAAGCGGGTATAAACCATTTGTATGGTATTTAATTCACTATCCCAAAAATCTTTGATTTGATGGGTTAAATCTTCTATATCTGATTGCGTTTGTTTAATAAGCTTTTTTAAATCAGCGATACTTTTTTCAGGAGTATCAGCCATATTAGGAATAATTAACCGTTCAAAATAAAGGCTGGCAAATATTCTGTCCACTTCCTGAGAAACTTCACGAGGAGCAAAATATACCCCCCAATATCCGACTTCATCACTGGAACAGGGCATAAAGAAAACATATGGATTATCTTTATAGCTTTCCAGTTTTTCATAGCTTTCTTTAGGCAGCCGTCCAAATCGGACTTTAACAAACTGACAGGAAAAAACCTCATCTAATTTTATGCCTAAACCAGTAAAATGCTCTAATTCAGAAATGGATTTTTCACATGCTGATATCTGTTCCTGTAATTCGCTGCGCTGCGATTGCAAACCGCCTAATGTAGCCTGGATATTATTAACATAATTGTATATATCATTAATATCCATATCAAGCGAACTATCGTCTGCATTTTCAAACGTTATTTCAGATGCTGTTCCCATATCAGTAAGCTTTTGCAGATATGATGCATATGGATTTTCTTCATTTAATGGTAAAAATCCTTTTATTGTTGAAACATACTGCATAGCTTGTTCGGCTTGGAAATTTCCATCTTTATGACAACATTTTATTACATCGTCAAGTTGATCTAATTGGCCGATAACCTTGACAAATTCCATTTTTTCAAGTGACATCTGAAACGATCACCGCCTATCTAATAAAATTTAACTCTGACCGACCTTATGTATTTTAATCAATTCCAATTAATAATTTTGAGATTTCGTCTGGAGAAGCTCCATACCGAACGCCTTCTATTATATGAATTATATTTTTTATTTCAGTTTCAGCTAATATTACAAAAGAAAAAACTACTATTGGCGGAAGCGGAGAATATCTCATTTTCTTAGTGCAATAATTAAATAAAACTGATTCACAGGATTCTTCAATATATTCATGATTTTGATCAGCAAATCTTTTTTTAAGGCCTGTCTTTTCCAAACGAGTATTAAAATCAAGTTTACCGCTGTCGCTTAATAAATATTCTATATCTTTATGATTAAGCACGCTGCCATGAGGCAGTAATAACGGACGGATAGAATCAATATCCATATGAAATATTTCTTTAAGCCTATATATATAGGAAATATTTATTAAATCACATTGTATGCCGAACATATCCAAAAGAGCTTTTTTTGTTTTACCATGAAAATCTCTGTTGATATCTTTAATTATTTCAGAATACATATAATTCTGTAAAGCAGAATCTATAGCTGTATAATAATTAGCAATATTATCAAGATTTTGAAATGGTTCCAACACCTGCTGATAAGGCGTATGATCTAATGCTTTTATTAAATCTTTTATAGTTTTAACTTCCGCTAAAGCATAAAGATCAAGCGAGGTATGCTTATTAAAAAAATCAGGCAGTTTAAAAATATAATCTTCCGGATTACCGCCTATCATAAGACGGATACAATTTGATATTTGTTCAAATTCTGTACGAAGAGTAAAATAATTATAAAGCTTTTCACCTAATGATAATTCATATCTATATAATGATTCATATTCTTCAAATAAAAAACGCCTTAAACATACTTCTAAAAAACCTCTATGCATACTTTCAGGAGAATAACCATTTAAACAGGAAGCATATTTTGTACGCGATTTTAAATAACTTGCAATTTCTGATACAGATTTACAATTAATTAAATCTATATATTGCCGGTTATTAAGTCTTTTTCCATATTTCGCCCTTGATTTAGTAAGTACGGCATTGGCCGCAAGGGAAGATAACATAATATGTAATCACTTCCTTTTATATATAAATTAAGAAAAATATATTTCCTTAATTTAATATGGCTGAATATTAATTTATGCAAGAGAACGGCTTATAATTTCCGATACCCATTTTTTATGGTTTTGTTCATCTGATTTTATAAGCTTATTCATTGCAGCATCGTAATCTTTACATTTAGCATTAAAATGTTCCTCAACGCGTTTACGATGTTTTTCTTCATATTCTTTAAGTTTATCAGAGGCTATATTAATATATTCCTCACGAATTTTTTCTCTTTGTGCATCAATATTTCTTTCAGCAGTTATTTTTTGTTCAGCTGCTGCTTGAGTTAATTTACGGGCTTCCTGATCCATTTGAATGATTTTTTTAATCATCTCATCCATATGTATTGTCACCTCAATGTACAAATAAATTTTATCCTAATACCTAATAAAAACAACTTAAGAATAAGCAGAAAAACTATAACATAAATTTAGACAAATGTACATAATAATACATTCATAAATCATTCATAATACTTAAAGAAATTATAGCACTAAGATTAAATCTTGCAATATACAAATGTTATAATGTTGTTATAACATTATTTAAATAAACTGGCATATTTGAAGGATTATATTATTATAATTTCAAAAAATGGCTAAATCTGTACTTTTAAAGTACAATTTAA
>CALWVB010000035.1 GCA_944384895.1 uncultured Clostridia bacterium
CATCTTTCCCGATAATTCCATTCACAGATCCCGTTCATCTAAAAAGAAAGCTGAAAGACCTTTCTTTCAGGATATTCTTCGCACAATTCCGTTTCCTTTTTGAACGACATTTCAGACTGCACCAAAAACAATCCTTTGGACAACTCCTGCATATTCACCACACCATCTGCCACCTGCTCAGTAAGATCAAAGCAGTTGCCGGTTTGTTTATGCCTTATTGTGCCAAAAACACCATAAACACAAGAAAAGAGCGCGGCATATATTCTGGTGCAGGCCATTGTAAAAGAATAATGTCGGACTCCTTTCATAAAAGCTTAGGTTAGTTACAGCTAATAATGCCATATCAACTGTCAAAAAGCAAGCTGCCTCAAAATTAGATTTTCAGTATTGGGATACATAAGTGCCGGATCAGGTTACAAAATCTACATCAAATTTACTACACTGATATATATTGGGGAAATAACCCGGAAAGGAAGGAAAGTATATATGCAGAAAGAAAATAGCAAGAGGAAATCACCATATAAGGGAATAATTTAGTTTGCCAAGGAAAAGAAATCACAACTATCGTTTTCCTAAGATAATTTAAATCACTCAAAACAAAAAAATTATTAAAAAAGCAAAAGATAATATAAAAGCACCATTTATGTGGCGCCTGCGCAGCGCATCTAAAGATGCGCTTTACGCAAAATAATTTCTTAAATACTCAGGCTGAGTTATAAAAAGAAACTAATATTCCTTAAATACTCATCATCTTTATATAGCAAATTATTTTGCATTTGGCAACCATATTTCATATGGTTGCACGCAGGCGCCTCCTTTTTTTGCGGTAACATAACCAGAGATGCTTTCTTTAATATTATATTACATATTTGTACTTTTATTTTTTTATATATTGCATGATTTAGGATAATATAGCTTTGCCGTTGTCTTATCTGTTTTATCTACTGCCTTTGGCATTGTACCCTATATCGCGGTGGTTATATTATTGCAAAAGGCACTGGAAAATAATTTGATAACTACATTGGCAATTCTCTTATCTATCATTGCTTTGTGCGGGTATCTTCTAAAACATACCCTTTACGAAAAATCCACGCTCTGTTCACATAAGTTAGCCTATGAAATTATAAAAAACATCCGCACAATCATTATAAAAAAGAGGTCTAAGGTGTTTATGGGAATAATTCAGGGTAAATCGTCAGGCGAATTTAAGTAGTTTGACATAGACGATGCAGAAAGACTTAAAGGTCCTCTGGTTCATGCCATCCCGAAAAATGACAGCCAGCATTTTGATTCCGATTTTTGTCATCTTGTATTTATTAGTGATCAACTGGCGGATGACGCCGGCTACTCTTGTGTGAGCTGTTTGGGGAACCTGGTTTATTATTGTCTGATGTTTGGCCGTAGCGAAGTTATGAAAAAATATATGATGTCAAACGCCAATATGAATACAGCCATTGTGGAATATGTCAATGTTATGGAGGTCATAAAGGCGTTTAATCAAACGGCTTCCTCGAATGGGCGGTTCCAGTCGGCGGTCTTAAAGGTACGGGGCATCACAACAAAATGGCATAAACACTGCTTGCCGTCTATGAGTATCAGCCAAGCACTGCTGCCTTACTCAATTGCCTTTGTTTTGGCTGTCGGAATGGTCCTTATTTCAGGCGGTGCAGTTAGTCTTGCCAAACTCATTGTGTGTATTCTTCTATCTATGGCGATCGTTGGCTCTCTGCAAACCTTTACTGAAATTTGGGAAAGCCTTGCTGTAATTTTGGAATTACAGCCCCGTATCCAGGCGTTTCTTGATATAGAAGAATGACCTCAATCAGCACAACTAAAGTATACAGACAGCGCCGATGGGCAGCTGAAGGACGTTCATCTTGGTTATGGCGACAGGAGATTATCCACGGCGTTTCCTTCCCGGCAAAGGTTGAAAAGGTGACTGCGATTGTGGGGGGGCTTACGGCTTGGGTAAATCTATCCTTGCCAAGTTGATTGCCCATTTTTGGGATATTCAAAAAGGTAGCATTATTGTTAACGGCTACGATGTCACAGAATTCACCTGCGACAGCCTCTTAGAAAATATGAGCATGGTATTTCAGAATATCTATCTATTCCATGATACCATCGATAATAATATAAAGTCCGGCTGCCTGGACGCAACCCATGAGCAGGTTGTAGAGGCAGCAAAGAAAACCTGCTGCCATGAGTTATCTCCGCTCTGCCGGATGGATACAACACGGTGATTGGCGAAGGCGATTTTACCCTGTCCGATGGTGAAAAACAGCAGATCTACATCGCCCCCGCCATGCTAAAATACGCGCCGATTATCCTGCTTGACGAGGCAACCGCCAGCGTTGACACCCTGAAAATGAAGTTCATTTACAACAGGCTATCAGCGCCTTGGTAAAAAATAAGACCCTGATTGTGATTGCACACCGTCTGTCCACTATTCTGGATGCCGATCAGATTTTGGTGGTGGATAACGGAAAGATTATACAAAAAAGTGTCCATGAAGATTCAATTGAGAAAAAAGCTATTACAGATAGACCGCCTTACCATTAAATTGAAAAATCAAAATCAGGAATTGGTGTGGGACATCTGCTTTTCATTGGAGCAAGCGGGTACGATAACCCTCTCAGGCCAGTCGGGAAGCAAAAAAATCATGACCTACCGGGCGATTTTAGGATTGCTGAACCGCAGAACTTTTCAAGTGGACCGGTGAAATACTTTTTGAAGAAAAACCGCTTTTACAGCTAAAGAAAAAAGAGAAGGCGCTGTATTATGGCAGTTAAATTGCCTTTATCCCGCAAAATCCTATGACCGCGTTAGATCCTTTCCAGAAAGCTGGTGTTCATATGTCAGAATTTCTTCGGTTTCATCAAGACCTTACCATGACTAATATGAATCCTGAAATGATGTCCGATCCGATTCTGTGGCAGGTTGCACTTACTATGAAAAACGGTACAGAGACCATCAAGGAGCTTGACAATACTGCCGATTTGAACCGCATACAGGAAATCTATAATCAGGTGCTTAACTTTGCAGCAGATCAGGCTGTATTGATTTCGTTTACTTCAGCTCATCAGTACGCCGCTTTCAATAGCGATAAGATTACTTCGTTAGGCTTTTACAGCGATCAGTTGTTTATTGAAATTATCAATGTAGAGGTTAAATAAACAGAGCAGATATCAAATTTACAGTGTTCTGAAAAGAAGGTGTGCCATATGTTTTTAACATCATCAACGAAAGATTATCTAAACTCCGTTATTATGCTACATAAACAACATGGTTATATACACTATGGTGTATGCAGCGGAGCAATTGGGTATTGAAAAGCCTTCCGTAATCCGAGCCAACAAAGAACTGCCTATAAAGAAATACCCACTGAAAAATGTCAATGGCACACTATCTCTCACTTAACAGGACCAGTAAATCGCCAAACAGGTTTATGAAAAGCATCAGGTTTATACAGAACAACTTATCTGTGTGGATGTTGATCCAAAAACAGCTGAACATGATGACTACAATATTGAATATGCTAAAAGTGCAGAGGCTTACTGTAAACTAAAATTTTTTTAGAAAGAAAATAACAAAAATCAATGATAACATTGGAAAGCTTGCCATACTTGATTTTGTAGGAAACAGCCGACAGATTGATTAAATGCTATTTGTATTACTTATCGCAGATCAATAAAGGAACTGATGCAGTTTGTTTTTTTAGATAAATCGGATAGTACTAATCCGTCTGACGCCCTGTGTTATCCTGTTTTCACAAAAACATTTTATGTCAAAACGAACATACCAAGCCTTAACAAAATATATATAAAGAGAAAATATATTTTTGTTTAGAACATCGGCTTATTACGATTTGTGCCCAAGTAATTAAACTAACTATGAAAGAATTTGATATCTTCTCCCTTCTATTATCAATCCCAAACAGGGATTTACTTATGAAATGCTCATGGATTTGATCTGGCATGAAGATTGTACTTATTATTCTCGGAAAACTATCAGCAATCATATGAGCAATATGCAATTAGAAGCCAAAGATTGTTCCTTATCTGCTGGGTTATATCAAAATTGGCTATGAAATCGACTGTAATTTTAAAATTAGAGAAAAATGTCATCATGACCTAAAAAACATGATGGTATTTTTTATTTATTTAAAAAAATCTCTATAAGCACCTATAAAAATATATAAGGGAGATTTATTTTTAATACCTATTTTTATAGAAACATTTGTTATGCTAAGTATCTTAATATATTAGGCAAATATCAAGTTAATAAAGAAATTACGATATTAAATTACTTTTAATTTATTTTATAGACTTAATGTATGTGCACAATCGTCTAATCATACAAGCAGCATTATTTACTGAATAAATTTAAGATTTTCATCACTTAGAAATGTTTGCCACTAGATTCAAGATAATATAAAATTTGTTTTTAAAATAGTATAGAAAACAGACGGTTTATAACTTGAATTCATAATTAGGATACCTATCTTTATTGAAAGTATAAAATAATAGTTGACTTTTTTGTATTTGTGGTATAATAAATAAGCACTAAAAATTATACATTATATATATCGCGGAGTGGAGCAGTCCGGTAGCTCGTCGGGCTCATAACCCGAAGGTCGTCAGTTCAAATCTGGCCTCCGCAATCACCACACTGAGTCTAGAGCGCAGTTCGCGTTTCAGGCTCTTTTCTTTTTTAGGTATTGCTCGCGCTGAAAACGGCATCTAAAGCGTCCATACCTGCTAAGTTAAAAGCGACATTTCACAAATTGAAATGTCGCTTTTTTTATATCTAAATTTAAATTAAACTTGCGTCATACCGATCATAATATACTTTTATAATTAAAAAATTATTTAACTATACATTTGCCGGCGGTTATGAGTAGGACGTATACCTGCTGCAAAAAAATAAATTGCCTGAAAAAAATAGCATTGATTTTTAATGTTTGGACATCAAGTATTGTATAAACTTTAGGTGCAAATGCTATTTTTTATCTTCTGCCCTTCACTGGTATCTGCTTACCTGAATGATGAGAAGACAGAATAAAAATGGCTAAAAATACAGCTCATAGTATCGTAACGAAGAATAATTTTTAAAATGCAAATATATCTCTTGACATTTTTTCAAAAAAGGCCTATAATATTGTCATAGAATCAAACAAATACCTTGTGCACACCGATAATATATTTTTTCATTGAACTGATATCAAAATCGTACACTGTGTCGAAAATGCCGTCGGAGATCACATCATCGCTGATATATAACGGAATGATCTTCGAACTATGGATAGCGTTCCATTAATAATTGGGGATTTGCTGAACACAAATCTTATTAAAGAACTAGGGGCTGAGGATTGTACTATTGCCATGGCGCATAGAGTCCCTTAAGAAATGATCATCATTTTTATAAAAACACCTCAGTGTATTTTTACATTTATGAAAGAGAAACGATTTTATGAACTTCACAGGAGACAACATAGCCGGGTCCATATGCATTATTCTTTTTATGTTAACCAAACAGTTCAATGAAAAGTCTTTGACTAATCAACAACAGCTAGAAATCTTCCCACATCACTTTTCAGATGGGAACAGGCTTATAGAATTAGTTCAGACTTTTTTACACGATTTAGAGAAGAAACCCCTCGGTTGTGCACAGTCACATACTTATCTAATTTGAAACGTCAGGCTATCAATTATCACATATTAGAGCTGTAAAGGTAACGCCGAGCCTCGATTATATCCCCAAACTTTTTGCGAGACTAGTCGCAGTATATATAGGCAATTGATATTTCTGCCATAGAGGAAGTTGATCGTATAAATGCTCCTGAAAATCAGTTGAATATAGGTCTGACTTATAAATACTAAGTATTGATGGGGACAAAGAATAGACCTCAGCAGAAAAAATGATTAAAAATCTGAAAAGGAAAGCTAATTTGAAGAAAGGGAGCGTCCTATATGAAATACCAGTTTAATGGAGATCGCTTGAAAAAAGCAAGAATATATAGAGGTTTGACGGTGGCTGAATTGGCCGAGCAAGTAAACTGCCAACGACAAACCCTGTCAATGTATGAAATATCAAAAAGCCAACCTACTGATAAAACCATTGTAGAACAGATTGCTCAGGTATTAGATTTTCCAGTTGATTATTTTTATGAGCATCCTGCGCATGGTGTATCAGGTACAATCTATTTTAGATCTCTGCTTACAACAAATAAAAAATATCGCAGTGAACAGATCGCTAAGATGGATTATTTGTCGCAGATCTATACTCTTCTTCAGGATTATGTTGAGTTTCCAAAATATCAGCCGCTCAGTTTTAAAGAAAATATTTCTCCTGAAGAAGCTGCTGCTACATTAAGAAACGCATGGGATCTCGGATATGGCCCAATTGACAACTTAGTTTCTGTGGTTGAGCAACATGGTATTTTGGTAACATCCTTTAATACAAGAACTAACGATGTTGATGCCTTTAGTGAATTTGTAGATATTGGAGATAATCCGACTTATTTAATAGCATATTCAAAAAACAAAACCTCTGCTGCGCGTATTCATTTTGATATTGCTCATGAACTCGGTCATATTTGTCTTCATGAGTGGAGTGAGGACATTGAAGATATTACCAAAGAGGAGTTTAAGAGCAGAGAACGCCAAGCCAATGAATTTGCGGCAGCATTCTTATTGCCTGAAGAAACCTTTAAGCAAGATGCTTTAGCTGGTCCCAAGACTATCACATATTATAAACAATTAAAGAAAAAATGGAAAGTTTCGATTGCTGCTATGATTCGTAGATCAGAAAAATTAGGTGTAATATCTATGGATGAATATCAATCTCTTATAAGGATTATGCAGCGAAGAGGCCTGCGCAAAGAAGAACCATTAGATGATGTCTTAGTTACTGCCAGTCCTGCGCTATTGAAAACATCAGTTATGATGCTTTTACAGGAAAATGTTTTCACGCCAGAAGAGTTCATGGTTGAGTTGGCAGATAATTACGACTTGAGTATAAATCCATCAGAAATAGAATATTTGTTGGATTTGCCCATAGGAACATTGTCGCCATCCAAGATAATTGATATTACTTCTCTGCAACTGAAGCAAAATAAATAACGCTATATGAAAGGAATTATTTTATGGCTAAAAATCCTCCGATGGGCGATAATGCACGAAAGGGTGCGGTTAAAGGTCGTTCTCAAGCATTTAATCCTAAAACTCAGCAATGGGTAAAACGTGATACTAAAACAGGTAAATTTATAGATGTTAAGCAGGATGGGACACCATTCAAAGGTGTACGAAAAGAGAAATAAACGCTATTATCATGTTATATCTTAAAATAAGGAGGGTAAAATATGAATGCAGAACAAGCATTATCGATTTTGACTGCTGCAGGCTACAAACTTAAAGAGCAAAAACGGCTCGGAAACAATTTAGGTGAGCAATTGATATTTACGACTGGAGAAATAGTCAATATTTATGATAAGGGAACATATAACGTTCAGGGAAAGAACTCTGGACCGACTAAGGAACTATTGCAAATTAGAGATACTGAAACCCCAACCCAGCATCCTGATAAAGTGTTTGTAGTTTATGGACACGATATTACAGCGCGCACACAATTGGAAGCAATGCTTCGCCGTTGGAATATTGAACCCCTTATTCTAGATCAACTTCCATCTGAAGGGCAAACAGTTATTGAAAAATTAGAAAACTATACGCAAAAAGCACATTATGCGGTTGTTCTGGCTACTCCAGACGATGAGGGAAATCCTATGGGAAAAGAGGATGAACGGCAGTACCGTGCACGTCAAAATGTTGTCCTCGAATTAGGAATGCTTTTAGCATTGCTTGGACGAAAGAAAGTTGCTATTTTGATAAAGGACCAGAAAAATATGGAAAAGCCTTCTGACATAAATGGGCTAATGTATATTCCTTTTTCTGATAATGTAGAAGATGCTAAAACATTATTATACAAAGAACTCTGCTCTGCTGGATTTGTAATCCCACCTAATAAATTATAAGTATAGCTCTCATAAATAGTTGGCTTCAATGCATTGATCAGCCTGTCTTAACCCATTTTAGAGATAGAAATAACTGAAAAGCGAAATATATAAGCTAAACCGCAATTACATTTGACAAGAAAAAGTTATTATTAACCACATAAAATAGAACGATATTTCTTTTTTTAAGATGCACTACATACAAAATTATATTTAATATATCCGCTACATTTCTGTTTGTATTCATGTTGGTTTGCGAGCTTTTTGAAACCTAATAGCCAATGCTATTTTCTTTCATAATGCATTTTTCATAAATGAGCGCAATAAAGGCTTTATACTAGATACAGTGGGATTTTTGACTGATCTTTCATGTTGGTAAGCCTTGTTTTTTGCATTTTGCGGTCATTTTTCTTTTATCAAATATATACAATTTTACACCCTACGAACAGATAGATATATGAAAGTCTAAAATTGGCAAACTTTATACCCTCAAGATATAATGAAGCATAACGGTATTTTAAAATACCAAGTTTATTCTACAACGTTATTTTACTTTCTCCCCTACACTCTTTGCCTATGAAAGTTTTATTCGCTGAGAAAAGATTATACTTTTACTGGATAAAAATTTCAAAGCAATATGCTGTTAAGTTAAAAATACATATTATAAGTTTAGCGTGAAATCGATATGATTTCACGCTAATTTTTTTGGGTTTTAATATGTATTGCCTAATACATTGCAAGGTTTATATAATATACATAATTTAACATGTTACCAATACATAAAAGCTATATTCGTTGCAAATTATTTGATAGAAGCTCTTTTTTGTTTGTATTTCAAGTTGGTTTTTATAATCTACTGTGTTCCGAAAATATTTGAATAATTTCTCTATAGACATTTTAATTATTTAAGGATAAAATAATTACAAATAGTGAATATTAAACACAGATAATTAAATTATAAGAGGATTTGTATTATGACAAATTTACATAAATTAGCTGAATTCTTGGCGGAGTTGGACTATCATGAAAAAATATTAGAACAATTACCGCTTTTTCTTAGAGAAATAACTGTTGATCATGAGCCCCAGACTCTTGAAAAAAGTGAGGTCATCATCGGTGATGTCATCTTTACTATCTAAATATCCGAACTCTTTAAACATTTCAATTAATATATCTTCAATACTTTTTACTTTATCCTCCAGGTTAATTTTATCTGCTTCGGAGGATTCTTGCTTGTTATCTAAATTTATTTTTTTCAGATGTTTTTGCTTTTGCATATTAGAGTACGACTGTAAACCTAACATATAGTCAACGGTTACATTAAAATACTTAGCTATTTTTATCAATAATTTATATTCAGGTTCAATACCACATATTTCATAATTGCGTAAAGTTATATAAGAAATATTTAAATCTTTAGCTAATTTCCCACGTGTTATATTATTTTCTTTTCGTAATTTTATAATTCTGCTACCAAAAGACATTTTTACATCTCCATTTTTCATTATACGTTTTTTATTAAAAAATCAATACTATGATTCAAATTAAGATATATATTTCCATGTATATTAATTCTATCCTAAAAATGAGATATAACAAGATAAAACTTACTCAATAATAAGTGGCAAATTAGGTTATTTTATTTATATTTTCAGATATTAAAGTTAAAAGTATCAGACACGAACAAATAAAGTGAAAACTTTTGAATAATGATGTGTATTTATGTAGCAATGTAATTAACTCAATAAATAAAGATAGAACAGTTAATTTTATAATTGTAATAAATTATCTTTTTTCCTAAATGAACTCAAAAAATTGTATGGCCAATCCATCAATTATTTGTAATATAAAATAAAAAAATAAAGCGCGTAGAAAATATATGCGCTTCAAAGCTTTTAAACCTATATTATTGTGAATATAATACTTTAAAATATATTCTTTATTTCTAGTAAGTATAACATCCAAATATTAACTTACTAAATAGTAATTAATAGTTTTTCCTTCTATATGTCTTCCTACTAAAACTATATAGCCAAAATCTTTGTAAATGATATAAATGGTAGATTATGATACATGCAGTTTTTTAATTTTTTTGATATATGATTACTGACAAGAAAAAATATCATTTTAGTACGGATAATATCTACTAAAACTTATAATAATTCCGTTATCCTATTATCTTGAGCTACCTCTACATCATTTACTTTGCAAATCACAACATTTTCTAATATAATTTAAATCATCTAAAATAAAGTATTTATAGTAAAGCTAAAATAAAAACGAAAAGATAATGTAAAAGCACCGTTTATGGGGGGCGCCTGCGCAGCGCATCTAAAGATGCGCTTTACGCAAAATAATTTTTTAAATATTTAGGCTGAGTTAATAAGAGAAGCTAATATTCCCTTAAATACACATCATCTTTATATAGTAAATTATTTTGCATTCGGCAACCATATTTCATATGGTTGCACGCAGGCGCCCCCTTTTTGCGGTAACGTAACCTTAAATGTTTTATTTAATTTTATACTACATATTTTTATATATTGTTTGATTTAGCATAATATAGCTTTATCTATAATCCCCTGAATATCCGTCGCACGATTGTCATTCATTTTTTTCATAGGCTTGCTGTAAACTTTTCCTGATTAGAGAAGGAAAAATTCCTATCAGTACCGTATGTATGTCTGTTTCTTGGGGCTAATATAACTTTAGAGATTGCTACTTTTGTGTAAACATGTATTTCTTTTTGGCAAATTCTTAGTCTGTGTATTACACATTCCTGTTTGTTTATAAGGGCAACTGCTGCAATGTGCATTATTATTTTTTCTGCGAAGTTTTATCTTTCGCAGAGCCCATATAGAATATATAACCAATAGCACCAGTATTATAATTGTGATTATCATTTTTTTACTATCACCTCTAAAGATTCTTTGCTTTCTTTATGCAAGAAACAACATTCCGATTTGATATATACCGAATGTTACAAGCCATGCTACTGCAAGCTGGAAAACAGCAGTTACTCCCATCCATATCCAACTTCCGGATTCCTTGCGGATGGTTGCCAACGTAGCAGCACATGGAATGTAAAGAAGGCAGAAAACCATTAAGCAAAACGCATTAAAAGTACCGAAACCAATTCCCTGTAAAGCAGCAGAAAAAGCTGTCATGCCTTCTGGAGAACTGGCATTTACAATTCCAAATAATACAGCACAACTGGATACTACTACTTCCTTTGCAGATATGCCAGCAATCAAAGCAACAGCAATCTGCCAGAAACCTAAACCGATTGGAGCTAGAATTGGTACTAGCCATTTACCTATAACGGCTCCAAAACTGTTTGTCATATCCGTTACAAATCCATGCGGACCAAAGTTCAAAAGTATCCAAATCAGCAACGTTGCAATAAAGATGGTAGTGCCAGCCTTTCCCAGATAATCTTTTACCTTTTCCCATACATATATAGCTACTGTCCTGGAATCCGGCATTTTATATTCCGGAAGTTCGATCATTAAATAATTAACGCTCTTTTTTCTATCAAACAGATGTATAATAGCCGAAACAATGATAGCAACTACAATACCAATTAGATACATGGAATAGGCTACTAGCATGGCGTTATTTTCAAAAAACATTTCTGCAAAAAGTATATAAATAGTCAGCCTAGCATTACAGCTCATAAACGGTGTTACCAACATGACTTTATAACGATCACGTTTATTTTCTAAGGCACGGGAAGCCATAATTGCCGGTACAGTACAGCCAAATCCCAGCAGCATTGGGATAAATGCCTTGCCGGAAAGTCCCAGCTTACTCATTATGCCTTCCATTACATATGCAACACGAGCCATATATCCACTGTCTTCCAATAGCGCTAGGCAAAGGAATAAAATCAGAATATTAGGAAGAAAGGTTACAATAGTTCCCACCCCTCCAATAATACCGTCTACAACTAATGATGTCACTATTTCTCCGGCATTAACTGCTAAAAGCCCATATTCAGCAGTACTGGAAAGCCAGTCAATACCCATCTCAAAATATCCCTTTATCCAATCGCCGACTGTAAATGTCAGAAAAAATATTACCGCCATTATAACAAGAAATACAGGAATTCCTAAAATCTTGCTTGTCAATATCTTGTCCACAGCCTCTGTAAAAACATCCTGACGTTGCTTATGTAAAAGTACTTCCTCAATAATTTCACTGATAAAATCATATTTTTGATTAATAATATCCGATTCATAACTGCGATCCAGAACATCTGGTAAGTCGACAGGATATTTTTCTGTGATTTCCTTATCTCCTTCTAACAGCTTCAAGGCATGCCAACGGTAATTTTGCAGTTTTGGATATCTACGTTTCAATTCTGGAATGATCTGATCGATTTTATCTTCTATAATATCAGAATATACCATTGCATATTCCGAATGGTGATCATGCTGATGTTTTGAACATACTTTATGATTATGAATTAGACAATCTGTATCAATACAATCTTTGTGATGTGCAGCTGCATGAAGCAAGACATCAAGTCCACGACGTTTTCTTGCCGAAACTGGAATTACAGGTATACCCAACATTTCCGGCAAACGGTGCATATCAATCTCCATACCGCGTTTTTCCACAATGTCCATCATATTCAGCGCCAGTACCACCGGTTTTCCCAGTTCCAGCAGTTGGAGCGTTAAATATAGACTTCGTTCTAATGCAGATGCGTCTGCTACATTAATAATTACATCCACTTCATCGCTTAAAATGAACTGACGTGAAACAGTTTCTTCCATAGTATAAGAAGTTAGGCTATATGTACCGGGCAGGTCAACCAAATGAATATTTAAATCATGATCTTTAATAGCTCCTTCTACCTTTTCTACCGTAACACCTGGCCAATTAGCTACCTTTAAGTTTGCTCCAGTATAAGCATTAAATAAAGTTGTTTTACCACAGTTAGGATTTCCAATAAATCCTATAGTCATTTCATTACTCATTTGGTTCACCACTCTTTACTTCAATATTCTTTGCGATGTTATATCCTAAAGCAAAACGGGTCCCACGCAGTTTAATAATTAAAATTCCTTTTCCCTTACGGTTTAAAATAGAAACAGGGGTTTCATTTGTCATCCCCAACGCCTCCAGCCTGCGCTCTAACTGAAAAGGAAGATGAATCTGCTCTACAATATAAGTTTCTCCTATTTTAGCATCTTTCAATAGCATCTATAGCACCTCCGGTAAGCATGGCAATAAATTCAATAATTGCATAATTATTTACCTTTAATTCTACTTATTCCATGCACTTAAGTCAATGCGATTATTTTTTGTGTTTCTATTTTGACATAAGATTTCACTGTATTGGGAAAAGAAATAGTGATTTATAATCACTCATACCAGATAAATATCCCTTGTTTTCTTTCATTTTTAATATATGTTTTATGAGTAAGTAGATATATTTCACCACGCTAAAGGCATTTTTCAAAACAGTTTGCGCGTTACAAATTGCTTTTTATGTAAAAGAATACCATTAAAGAGATAGCAATGAAACCATTACAGGAAACAAATGATAATATTTTCTATTATTGCGAAAAAGTTATCTATAAAACAAAAATGAAATTCACTAAGGCTTATAATAAAAACGTACAGGTTTTACTAAAAGAATACCGTAAAAAGCGATATTATCCTAAATTAAACAATATATAAAAATATGCATTATAATATTAAAAATATCTCTGGTTACGTTACCGTAAAAAAAGGGCGCCTGCGTGCAACCATATGAAATATGGTTGCCAAATGCAAAATAATTTTCTATATAAATATGACGGGTATTTAAGGGAATATTAGCTTCTCTTTATAACTCAGTATAAATATTTAAGAAATTATTTTGCGTAAAGCGCATCCAAAGGATGCGCTGCGCAGGCGCCCCCATAAACGGTGCTTTTACATTATCTTTTCTTTTTTTATTTTAGTTTATTATAATTTTGGTTTTGAGTGATTTAAATTGTCTTAGATAAATATACAGAAAAATATACTTTTTTAATGATATTGTCAATTTGTTAAATATAATTATCTTAATTAATATTATAAAAGTCTAGTCTTCATGTTAGTTTGTAGTTCTTAGTAATCAACAAACTTATGAGTAACTAGACTTAATAGCTTGATAAAGCTTAATTCAAAATATATAATATATAATATATAATAATATATAATTAAAACAATACACTGGAGGACTCAATGGCTAAAAAAGTTATGATCGGTATGAGCGGTGGCGTAGATAGTTCTGTTGCCGCTGCTATTTTACTAGAACAGGGATATGAGGTAATAGGAGCTACTTTAAAACTTCGTCAAAATAATTTATATACAGATATTCAAGGCGGCTGCTGTTCAATTGATGATGTTGACGATGCTAAACGAGTAGCTTTTAAGCTTGGCATTCCTCATTATACTTTTAATTTTACTGATATTTTTACTAAAGAAGTAATCGACCGTTTTGTATCAGAATATACATCCGGACGCACACCTAATCCATGTATTTTTTGTAACCAGTATATAAAATTCAGCGCTATGTTGGCTAAAGCGCTCACTCTTGACATAAACTATATAGCGACAGGACATTATGCAAAAATTGAACAGCGTGTATCTGATGGGCGTTGGCTTTTAAAAAAATCGCCTGCTGCTAAAGATCAAAGTTATGTTCTTTATAATTTGACGCAATTTCAATTGGAACATACGTTATTTCCTTTATATAATTTATCAAAAGACGAAATAAGAGAAAAGGCTGCTAAGTTAAATCTACCAGTAGCTAATAAACCAGATAGCCAGGAAATATGTTTTATTCCTGATAATAATTACGCCGAATTTATTGAACAATATTCTGGTAAAAAATCTCCTCCAGGCGAATTTATTGATATTAATGGTAATATCTTAGGTAAACATCAAGGTATTACCAAATATACCGTCGGCCAGCGTAAAGGTTTAGGCATCGCTTTTGGCAAGCCAATGTTTGTTGTTAAATTATTACCTGAAACTAATCAAGTTGTATTAGGTGAAAGCGGCAGTGAATATTCATCTGAATTAATTGCAGATAATATAAATATAATTGCTTATGATAAAATTACAGAACCTATTAAATGTACAGCAAAAGTGCGGTATTTAGCAAAACCAGCCCAATGTCTTGTTACTCCTATAGATAATAATAGAATAAAAGTGCAATTTGATAACCTTCAACGTGCTGTAACGCCTGGACAGGCTGTTGTATTATATGATAATGATATCGTCATAGGCGGAGGCAGAATTATTTCAGCAAACTAATACTTAAAAATCTTATATAAAATTTATGAAATGGGAAAATTAAAATGGATTATAATAATAAAACTGTACTTATAACTGGGGCGTCAAGAGGTATTGGTGCTCAAACAGCAATACAATTTGCTTCTCTTGGTTATAATGTTATTATTAATTATAATAAAAGTGAAAAACAAGCTATATCTGTTTTTAATAAAATCAAATCTTTTGATGGAAGAGCAATTATATATAAAGCTGATGTATCAAAGCGTGAAGAAGTCAACAATATGTTTCGTTTTGCATATGATGTTTTTGACAGGATTGATATTTTAGTAAATAACGCAGGTATAGCTCAGCAAAAATTATTTACCGATATAACTGAATCCGAATGGGATTTAATGTTTGATATAAATGTAAAAGGTATGTATAATTGCTGCCAGCTTGCTTTGCCTGATATGATTCATTATAAACAAGGTAAAATTATAAATATTTCTTCTATATGGGGTATTTCTGGAGCATCCTGCGAAGTACATTATTCAGCAGCAAAAGCAGCTGTAATCGGATTTACAAAAGCTTTAGCAAAAGAAGTCGGTCCATCCGGCATAACTGTCAATTGTATTGCTCCTGGAGTAATAGATACTGATATGAACGGTAATCTTGACAGTAATACAATATCAGCTTTATTGGATGAAACTCCTCTTGAAAAACTAGGCCAACCTGAGGATATCGCTAATGTTATTATGTTTTTAGCATCTGATAAAGCTGATTTTATAACAGGACAGATTATAAGCCCAAACGGCGGATTTGTTATATAAATTATATGGTTAAAAAATTATCATATTTCTATTGACATTTTTTATGTATAGATGTAATATAATTTTAACAACTGAATATAAAGTTGTCTTCGGGGCGAGGTGCAATTCCTCACCGGTGGTAATGCGATTAATAAATCGATAAGCCCACGAGCATATTTATGCAGACTGCGGTTAGATTCCGCGGCCGACGGTATAGTCCGGATGAAAGAAGCGGCGTTTTATTATTTGTTATTTCTTTTGTAATAACATTGTTGTTTCGTCCCGTGAATTTTATAAATTCATGGGATTTTTTATTTTTTTAATAAACCGCTCCTTTCTTAAATATTTTTCTGCCTTGTAATATATTTGTTTAAGCAAGGCTTAATCTGATAGATAAATTATATATTTGAAAAAGGAGTTAATTTATCATGCGCAATCCAAAAGTATTAAAACTTACTCAACTTGCTATGCTTTCAGCTGTTTCTATTATTTTAGTGTTATTGATTCATTTTCCGATATTTCCTGCTGTTGCATTTCTCGAATATGATATGGCGGATGTTCCAGTAATATTCGGCACATTTTTATTGGGTCCTCTTGAAGGCCTTGCAGTACTACTTGTAACTTCCATAATACAAGCTTTTTTGCTTGGCGGAAACGGATGGGTCGGTTTAGTAATGCATTTTTGTGCTTCAGGCGCATTAGTGCTCATTGCTGGATATATATATAAATATAAAAAAACTGCTGTATCTATGATAGTTGGTCTTATTTTGGGCTCACTTGCTTGGACCGCCTTAATGATACCTCTTAATCTTACTCTTACCGTCTATTTTATGGGAGTACCTATGGAAACTGTACAGGATTTAATGGTGCCATATATAATACCATTTAATCTTATAAAATCTTTTGCTAATTCTACTTTATCGTTTATATTATTCACAATATCGGGAAAATATCTAAAAAAATGGACTTTAGCTGTATAAAATTTTTATAATTACATACACTGTAAATGTCCGGTATATATTTACATTATCATTGTATACTGATATAATAGATATATCAAAATTCGACAGTTTATTTTAAAATTAAATATACTGCTTATCAAGAGAGGCTGAGGGACTGGCCCTATGACGCCCGGCAACCTGCATATTTTTATGCAAGGTGCTAAATCCTGCGGTAAAATTTGCCGGCAGATGAGTTTATTCTACGCGCCTATTCATCTGCATAGGCGCGTTTTTTATTATATTTTTTAAAGGAGCCTGAAAAATATATGACAAAAAAATTATTCACATCAGAATCAGTAACAGAAGGCCATCCAGATAAATTATGCGATCAAGTATCAGATGCGGTGCTTGACGCTATTATAAGCCAAGATCCTTATGCACGTGTTGCATGCGAAACACTTGCAACCACTGGATTAGTTATGGTAATGGGGGAAATATCCACTAAATGTTATGTTGATATACCAAAAATAGTTCGTGAAGTTATATATGATATAGGATATACTGGAATTGATATGGGTTTTGACAGTAAAACTTGTTCTGTTATAACCTCAATTGACGAACAATCTCCTGATATTGCACAAGGCGTTAATAAAGCTATCGAAATCCGTGAAGACACATCTGATGATGCCGATGATTCTACAGGTGCAGGCGACCAAGGTATGGTATTTGGTTATGCATGTAATGAAACTCCTGAGCTTATGCCTTTACCAATATCATTATCACACCGTCTTGCAATAAAGCTTTCTGAATTACGTAAATCCGGCCAACTTACCTATCTTCGTCCGGATGGCAAAACCCAAGTAACTGTTGAATATGACGGCAATAAACCGTTCAGAGTGGATACCGTTGTTGTATCAACTCAGCATTCACCTGATGTATCTCTTGAAACAATTCGTAAAGATATAATGAATTTATTAATAAAAGAAGTTATTCCATCTGAACTTCTGGATAATGATACAAAATATTTTATAAATCCAACCGGAAGATTCGTTACAGGAGGTCCTCAAGGCGACAGCGGATTAACAGGCCGTAAAATTATTGTTGATACCTATGGCGGATATGCACGTCATGGCGGCGGAGCATTTTCTGGCAAAGATCCTACAAAAGTTGACCGTTCTGCCGCCTATGCAGCACGGTACGTTGCAAAAAATATTGTAGCAGCCGGCCTTGCTGATAAATGTGAAATACAGATTTCTTATGCTATAGGCGTTGCCAACCCGGTTTCAGTATTTATTGATACATTTGGTACAGGTAAAGTAGATGATATACTACTTACAGAAGCTGTCCGTAAGGTATTTGATCTTCGTCCTGCTGCTATTATAAGAGATCTTGATTTACGCCGTCCAATTTATCGTAAATTAGCTTCATATGGCCAGATGGGCCGCGAAGATTTAGATGTATTATGGGAAAGAACAGATAAAGTCGATCAATTAAAACAGGTTATTAAAGATATAAAATAAAACTATTATAATAAATATCATCATAAAATTTTTAAAGTGTCTGGAAAGTAATTTATCCAGACACTTTTTTATTAAAATAAAAATCGTATATAAAGCTTGTTTATATGCATAAGTTTTATAATTCGATTCACTCATGAAATACTGAAAATTTTGAAATATGCATCACTTGTCCCACAGTCCATAAACGGGCAATTATCAATTGCAAAGATTTGCTATTTTAATACATTCCTGCCTAAAGACCATTTGGGTTCAATCTTTAAGTTATATTAGTTTACTCTTATCATTATATTGTGATTTATTTTCACTAAAACTATAATTAAAAAATCATGTTGGCATAACCAGACGCAGTCCTGTTTTACTATAGTATTGCTCGTATCATTAGTTTTTAAATACCCTGTATACTCTTATACGTTTTTTGATATCATAGCGTTATTTATCAAGAGTTTAGTTATCTTTTTATCATTAAAAGCAAAAACTACCGGCTACATAAAAGGGGGCGCCCGTGGAGAGCATGTTCATGCTCTTGATGCAAATGCCGTTCTTATTGAATGTTATTTAAGAAAGCAATAATGTTCTTTAAGCAACATGCATTTGCAGAAGCGGCTGAATAGCCGCACACGGGCGCCCCCCTGTTCTTATTTTTAGCGTAGTTTTATATTTATCACTTTATTCACATTTAATCATTAATAAAAGAACCTAAGTATTTATTATCAACCAGGTTCTTTTATAATAAATGATTATTTCTTTGTTAAATATTTTCTTACGTCCAATGATACGGCAAATATTATAATAAGACCCTTTATAACATATTGCAAATATGGGTTAACATTGATAAATATAAGGCCATAATTTATAAATTGTAATATAATAACGCCTATTAAAACGCCTGGTATTGTACCAACACCGCCAGAGAATGATACGCCGCCTACAACACAGGCTGCGATAGCATCCAATTCATAGTTAAGTCCTAGATTTGTAGTACCTGATCCAACACGTGCAGCTTCAAGATATCCTGCAAAGCCATAAAGCGCACCTGATATCATATAAATATACATAATATTTTTTACAATATTAACGCCTGATACAGCCGCAGCTTCTGGGTTACCGCCTATAGCAAACATATTTTTACCTAATTTTGTTTTATTCCATATAAACCATATAACAATTGCAAAAAATGCTGCATAGAATATCAGATATGGTATCCTAACGTTACCTATCTGAAATCCATTTCTTACTAATCCAGTATAAGCATCATTAAGACCGCCTAAAGGCTGTGCACCCCAACGTGAACTTTCGATATATATACATGCTATACCATATGCAATAAGCTGAGTACCTAATGTTATAATAAACGCGTGAAGTTTTAATACAGCTACGCCAAATCCGTTTATTATACCGAATATTAAACCTATTGCTACTGATATAAGCAGTGGTATTGCAAGTATTACAAATGTATTTGAATTATCCCACGGTAATTTTTCATACATCCTTGCACCAAAATCAACCGCCTGCAATAATGATGCTGATACAATACCACATATACCAACAATTCGTCCTGCTGAAAGGTCAGTACCTTGTAATACTATAAGTCCTGCAACACCAAGAGCCATAATACCTCTTGTGGAGGCCTGTGTTAATATATTCAATATATTTGTAAAATTAATATATGGAAATGAACTCTGAAACAGGAAGTTTGGATTTTTTATAACAACATAAAGTATCATAGCGCATAATACAACATATAACGCATAATTTAATACCCAGTTGGAAAAGCTCTTCCTGTTAAATAATGTCTTTGCTTTACCTTGCATTATTTACACTCCTACCTATATAAACTTCGCTGCTAATCTCAGGATATCTTCCTGATTTAGCTCTGACGTATTTGCTATTCCTGCTACCCTGCCGTTAGACATTACTAATATCCTATCTGTTATTCCTAATAATTCCGGCATTTCTGAAGATACCATGATAACACCTTTACCAGCTTTCGCTAAATTTATGATAAGCTGATATATTTCATATTTAGCTCCAACGTCAATACCTCTTGTCGGTTCATCCAGCAATAAGATTTCCGGTTTAGTAAGAAGCCATCGTCCTACAATAACCTTTTGCTGATTACCTCCTGATAATGTGCGTATAAAGGTTTTCTGCGATGGAGTTTTTACCTTCATACTTTCTATTACCCATTTAGTATCCTTCGCCATTTGTTTTTTATCCAATACTCCAAATTTGGAATAATTTTTTATATTAGCTATTGTCGCGTTAAATGCTATACTAAGCCCGCCGAATATACCATTAAACCTGCGTTCTTCTGTTAAAAGAGCAAAACCGTTTTTTATGGCAGTAGCCGAATCTTTATTTTCAACCTTTTTGCCATGTAAAAATATTTCTCCTTCGCTATGATGTGCTATACCAAAAATATTTTCCAGCAGTTCTGTTCTTCTTGCGCCCATAAGCCCAGCAACGCCTAATATTTCACCTTTTCTTAATTCAAAGGATACATCTTTTATAGAAGGTTGATATTTAGCTGTTAAATTGCGTACTTGCATGATAACTTCACCAGGCTTATTTTCTTTAGGCGGAAAACGATGGGTTAAATCTCGTCCAACCATACGGTTTATTATTAAATCGGTTGTT
>CALWVB010000036.1 GCA_944384895.1 uncultured Clostridia bacterium
GCTTTTCCCAATTCAGTTATCATATTAAATTTTCGTGCTATTAATCCATCTGCAAAATCAGTAATACCTGAAAATAATATTACCCCTGCAGCAATATAATAATCAGTCGTATTTTCTGCTGTTACATATAAATATATAAAGACTGGTATTAATATTATTCTTATATATGATAAAATATTAGGTATGCTGAATATTTCTTTAGCACTTAATTTCAACTAAATCCCTCACAAGCATAATTTTATGAATATTTGTTTTTAGGTATTCTTTTTTTCTTTATTCTTTTATATACAAATTCTCTGAATAGAGCATATAAAACTGAACATAGCGGTATCATAATGAGCATACCTGTTATTCCCATAACACTTCCGCCTATAGTTACAGCAACCAATACCCATATTGACGGCAAACCTACTGAATTGCCTACCACTTTTGGATATATAAAATTGCCTTCTATCTGCTGTAATATCAGGAACATTACAACAAACCATAACGCTTTTACAGGATCTACAATTAATATTAAAAATGCTCCTACTATACAGCCGATAAACGCACCGACAATTGGTATTAATGCAGTAAATGCAATTAATACAGATATCATTAAAGCATAAGGAAAACGGAAAATTGTCATTGTTATAAAAAACATGAAACCTAATATAACCGCTTCACAGCATTGTCCTGATAAAAACCGCGAAAATGTATTATTGGTCAGCCTTCCTATTTCTATAATTTTATCAGTAATATGCTCAGGCAATATAGAATACATCGCTTTTTTTATTTGACAGGATAACTTTTCCTTTTGTATTAATACATAGAATGCAAAGAAGATACCTAAGATAAAATTTATAACTCCTCCTATAATTGACGCAAAGGCGCTTACTGTAGAATTTAGTAAATTACCGCCATAATTTTGAAGGAAGCTAAAAACAGAATCACTGACCTTATTCCAATCAATATTTATTTCAGACAGCCAATTACTTATATCAGGATATTTCTCTACAAGATTATTATACCAATCTTGTGTTCGTGTTATAAAACCAGGTATACTATTTTTTAATATAACTATTGTTTCACCAATTTCAGGTATAATCATAAACATTACTATAAATACAATACCTAAAATAAATACTAATGATAAAATCAAACTTAATGGACGCTTTATTTTTATTAAAAATTTCTTCAATTTTACAAATTTATTTTTATTTTTACTTTCCTCTGGCTTTTTAAATACTAAAATTTTATTTTCAATAAACCTCATTGGACAATTTAATATAAAGGCAATACAAAGCCCAATAAGGAACGGTGAAATCAATGATATAATCAAACCTAAAAAATTCAGCACCGTACCTAAATTTTGTAAAACTAAAAATATTAAAATAATTATTACAGCAATTAATAGGATTTTTTTAATATTATTTTTATTTAGCTCCATATTATATCTCCAGTAAATTTAATTAAAAATTGGAACCTATTAATTATTAAAGTTTATATTAAATATATTTACTTGTCAAGAATATCCAAATTTATTTAATATACAATTTTAATTAAATATAAAAATATATAAATATAAATTATATATTCATAACTTTTTATATACATTTTAAAATATATTATTCTATTTTTTATAACATAAAAACAAAAATTTAATAATATAAAATTAGTATATTTTACTTTTACCACATTGATAAAATATTAATATTATGTTCACAATTGTTAAATATAATATTACATTAATGGTCGAAAAATTGTATATGATGTCAATATGGCGATCATATTTTTATATAAAACTAATTATAGATTTGAGGAATAGTAATACCATGAGAATTGGCCTTGATATTGGATCAACAACATTAAAATGTATTGTGCTTGACGATCAAAACAACATAATACATAAATCATATGAAAGGCATTTTTCCCAAATAAAAAACAAATCTGCCCAATTATTAAAACAGCTTAGAAAAAAATATCCAGATACTAAAACTGCTCAATTATGTATTTCCGGTTCAGCAGGTATGGGGCTTGCTGAAGGATGTGGCGTACCATTCATCCAGGAAGTTTATGCTACTCGTATTGCTCTTAATAAGCTTGTTCCTAATACCGACGTTGCTATTGAATTGGGTGGCGAAGATGCTAAAATATTATTTTTAACAAATGGTCTTGAAGTGCGTATGAACGGTTCATGTGCCGGCGGTACAGGCGCATTTTTAGATCAAATGGCATCTCTTTTAAATATTTCTCTTGATGAGATGAATGAGCTTTCAAAATCACATACAAAAATTTATACTATTGCATCACGCTGCGGTGTATTTGCTAAATCTGATATTCAGCCTTTATTAAATCAGGGCGCTCAAAAAAACGATATCTCAGCGAGTATTTTTTCAGCTGTAGTTAATCAGACAATTGCCGGTCTTGCACAGGGGCGGCCTATCACAGGTAAAATTGTATATTTAGGCGGGCCTCTTACCTTTTTATCTGAACTTCGTGCAAGTTTTGATAATACACTTAAAACAACCGGTATATGTCCGGATAATTCATTATATTTTGTTGCTATGGGCGCTGCATATGGCGCTGACCAATATTTAGATATTGATAATATTATAACTGCAATAGAACATTATAAACCATTAGGCGGCTATGCCTCCTCACGTGCATTATTTAATAATGAACAGGAATATAAAGAATTTTGCAATAGACATAATAAAGCGACTATACCGCAAAGTAAAGTTACAAAAGGCGACGGTTATATAGGAATCGATGCAGGCTCTACTACTGTAAAAGCTGTTGTTATTGATAAAGACAGCAATATTATCCATTCAAGTTATCTTTCCAATAGTGGAAATCCTGTACCTATTATAAAAGATTTTCTTATAGATTTTTATAATAAATTTCCTGGTATAACTATAAAAGGCGGATCTGTAACAGGCTACGGTGAAGATATTATTAAAAATGCTTTTCAAGTTGATTTTGGTATAGTTGAAACTGTCGCTCATTTTACTGCCGCTAAAAAGTTTATGCCAGATGTTGATTTTATTATTGATATCGGCGGTCAGGATATAAAATGTTTTAAAATAAGAAACGGCGTTATTGATAATATTTTCTTAAATGAAGCATGTTCTTCCGGCTGCGGATCATTTTTGCAGACATTTGCTCAGGCATTAGGCTATTCAATAGAAGAATTTGCTAAAAAAGGTTTATTTGCAAAGCATCCTGTTGATTTAGGTTCCCGTTGTACAGTTTTTATGAATTCATCTGTAAAGCAGGCGCAAAAAGACGGCGCATCAGTTGAAAGTATATCGGCAGGATTATCAACAAGCGTTGTAAAAAATGCATTATATAAAGTTATCCGTGCTTCTTCCGCTGATTCCTTAGGTAAACATATTGTAGTACAGGGCGGTACATTTTTAAACGACGCTGTATTGCGTGCTTTTGAACAGGAAATCGGCCGTGATGTTATTAGGCCGGCTATTGCAGGTCTTATGGGCGCATACGGCTGTGCATTATATGCAAAAGATCATTCAACCGGCCGTAGTACAATTTTGGATAAAACAGGGCTTGAGAATTTTAAACACGATGTTAAAGTTGTTGCCTGTGGATTGTGTAATAATCACTGTAGGCTTACTATTAATACATTTGATAATAATCGTAAATTTATCGGCGGCAATAGATGTGAAAAACCAGTTACTAAACATTCTGATAAAAAATACGATAATTTATTTGAATATAAATTAGAATTATTTAAAGAATATCAACCTAAAGCTGGCCCGCGCGGTAAAATTGGTATCCCTATGGGTTTGAATATCTATGATTTATTGCCATTTTGGTATACTTTCTTTACTAAATTAGGGTTTGAGGTTATAACCTCTCCTCTTTCTACTCGCAAATTATATTTAAACGGCCAGGATACCATTCCTTCTGATACAGTATGTTTCCCTGCAAAGCTTATGCATGGACATATTAAAGCTTTAATAGAAATGGGTATAGATACCATATTTTATCCATGTATGTCATATAATTTTGATGAAGGATTGGGAGATAACCATTATAATTGTCCTGTAGTTGCATATTATCCGGAAGTTATTGAAGCTAATATGCCACAGGTTAAAGATATATGCTTCATTTATGATTATGTTGGTATTCATCGTCCTAAGGATTTTGTTAAAAAGATTCATAATATATTAGATAAATATTTTGATGGTATATCAATAAAAGAAATTCAATCAGCCGCTAACGCTGCATATGATGAATATAACCGTCATTTTAAATTATTAAGGCAAAAAGCACAGGAAGTAATAGAACGGGCTGAGAAGAATAATATTCCTATTATTGTACTTGCCGGCAGGCCATATCATGTTGACCCTGAAATAAACCATGGTATTGATAAGCTTATCTGTTCATGCGGCGCATCGGTTATTACTGAAGATTCAATAAGCCATCTTGTTCATAAATTCCCTGTGCATGTCCTTAATCAATGGACATACCATTCAAGATTATATGCCGCAGCTAAATATATAGCTGATAAACCTAATATGAATCTTGTACAGCTTGTATCATTTGGATGCGGTGTTGATGCTATTACTACTGATGAAGTCCGCGAAATATTGGAAAGTGAAGATAAAATTTATACACAAATTAAAATAGATGAAATTACCAACTTAGGCGCGGTAAAAATCAGGCTTCGCAGTCTATTTGCCGCAATTACTCAGGAAAAGGAGAAAGAATAATTTGGCAAAGAAAAGAAACCTTCAGGAATATACTATA
>CALWVB010000037.1 GCA_944384895.1 uncultured Clostridia bacterium
CTTCATCGCTTATACTAAGTACTTTAACTTTAACCTGTTGATTTTCAGTTAAATAATCTCTGATTTCTTTAACATATGTCGGTGCAACTTCAGAAATATGCACCATACCGGTTTTACCTTCCGGTAATTCAATAAATGCCCCGAATTTAGTGATACCTGTTACTTTACCTTCAAGGATAGCTCCAACCTCAAGCTGCATAAGTGATTATATTCCTCCTAAAAAACTTAAATCTATCTTTTGCTTTAATGATCCTATATATACGGAAAATATATCTATTCTCCGGCTATTTCCACAAATACCTTTTCATCCGGATATCCATAATCCATTGATTCACGTATAAGCCGCTCATAATATTCATCATCTAAGCCGGCTTCGAGATAACGCTCCAATTCTTCATTTTTTATAGTTTGTTCTCTTAGCTGGGTATTAAGCGTTTCCAATTCTTTCTTGCTGCTATTTATATCAATTTGATATTGTACCAATTGGATAACAAATACAAGACATGCTGTAGCAATTAATATTCTAAGCAAAACGCTTTTGCGTTTAGTACCTTTCATTTTGACTACCTCTCAAAAAACATAAAGCACAAATTTTTTATTGGTAATAATAAGATTATACAATACTCTGTTTATGCTTTTCAAGGAGTATTTTTATATTTTCAAAAATTTTTTTCTTTTTAGTCTTATCTTTCTTATTTGTTTCATGTTTTTTTAATAATTTCCGAAATGGTTTAGTAATAAAAACAAATATTTTATATAGAAAGCTTCTTATTGCATAAACTATGTCTTTTGTAAGTCCATATATTACTCTTCCTAAAGTAAAATAATAAATTAAAGCTCCTAATAGTTCTGCAGCTAATATAAAAAATCTTATTTCGCCTAAATTTATTGCTAATATATAAATATAAGTAGCGCATCCGCTTATACTCCAAAATAATATATCCTGTATAAAAATAGATATTGTTCCTGAAAATAATATTAATCGAAATATACGGAATATATCATATAATACAGCCAAACCTATCCCTAATAAAGCTGCCCCAGCTGCTACGGAAATCTGTTGAGTTGAAAATAATTGCCACTCCAATAATATCCGCCTCCACCTTTCAAATTTTGCTGCATAGCTTTCTATTTGAAAAGGCGTTTAAAAAATCCTTCTGTACTTTGCTGGCGGTCTGAATAAATAAGTGAACATATATTGCCGTCTATTAAAAGCTCACCTGATTCTATATTTAATTTTGTGATATGAAGTTCATATCCTTGTATAGTAAGCTCTCCTAAATCAGTAAATGCAATAATAGTCTGTTCATCAAAGCTGTCTACATCTGATACGCCTGATATTGTTAAATTACGCCTGTTTTCCATTATTACGTTATGCGGTGAACGTATGTTCAAATTATCTTCATTCATTATTATACCCTCCGGTTTTCACTTAGTTTTATAAATATACCGGTATATAATATGATTGAAGTCAACTATATTATTACTCTATTAATATGAAAAATTAATACTTTAATTTATTCTATTATTTTATACATAAGGCCTGCATTTTCTTTAGTAGCATGCTCTGATACAGCTAAAACTTCCGCTTTAGTCGGTGTTTGACCCATATTAATTTCTATTTTATCTCCTACTTTAACATCATAAGAAGCCCTTGCTATTTTTCCATTAACTAAAACTCTTTGATTATCACATGCCTCATTAGCAACAGTTCTACGTTTTATAAGCCTTGATACTTTTAAATATTTATCTAATCTCAATTTTATATCACCTTACTTTAAAATTAAAAATATTGAGCCTGACGAAAAAATCTCATCAAGCCCAACTTAAATTATGCATTATTTTTAGATTATTCTTCTGATGTATCACCAGATATACCGCATACAGCTTCTTTAAATGCTTTACCAGCTTTAAATACAGGCTGTTTAGAAGCTGGGATAACAATTTCTTCATTTGTTTGTGGATTACGTCCTGTTCTTTCAGCACGTTCATTATATTTAAATACACCAAATCCAACAAGCTGGACTTTATCACCCTGCGCTACAGCATCGACAACAGTGTCTATAAAAGCGTCAACTGCTTTTTCAGCGTCTTTCTTTTTTAATCCGGTTTTTTCTACAATTGACGAAACAAGCTCTGGTTTATTCATTTTAATATCCTCCAGTTTTTTTATATATTTTTACATTATCATTATACAAAATTGACAATGTATACTAAGCATAATAAAAATATTTTATTTTTCCTTTTTTGCTTTATCCCATAATTCATCAAGCTGTTTCAATGACATATCACGCATATCTTTTCCGTTTTCTTTAGCTAATTTTTCAACTGTACTAAATCTTGATATAAACTTATCCGTTGATCCTGTTAAAGCTTCTTCAGCATCCAATTTTAAAAACCTTGCAATATTAACAGCTGAAAAAAATACATCTCCCAATTCATCTTTACATGAGTCTTGATCTTTTTTATCAATAGCTTGCCTGAGTTCCTCAATTTCTTCCTGCAATTTATCCAGCGCGCCGTTTATATCCGGCCAATCAAAGCCTACTTTTTTAGCTTTTTGTTGAACCTTTTGCGCACGCATTAATGCGGGAAATACTTTAGGAATGGAATTCATAGTTTCCGTCTGAGTTTTCTGTCCTTTTGTCTGTTTTTTTATATCATCCCAATTGGACAAAACTTCATCAGAACCGCTGACTTTTACATCGCCAAAAACATGCGGATGCCTTATTATCAGCTTTTTACAAATACCATCGGCTACATCGTTAAGATTAAATCTTCCCGCTTCTTCTTCCATATTGCTATGAAAAACTACCTGTAAAAGGACATCGCCCAATTCTTCTTTTAAAAGCTCTGGATCATCATTATCAATCGCTTCTAATACTTCATACGTTTCCTCTATAAAATTTTTGCGTATACTTTTATGGGTTTGTTCAGCATCCCATGGACAACCGCCTGGAGCTCGTAATATATGCATGATTTCATTGAGGTCGTTTATATCATATTTTTCTTTTTTAATAAATTTCTCCGTCAAATTTATTAACCCCGATCTTATTATTTACATATTTTTCTTTGCATATTCCATTATTATCTTTATATTAACCTATCCAATGCTTTTTTTCAAGTATTGCTGCAAGCTTTTTACCTTTTGGTAACATTAATACTTCATCTTTCGTTATTGCCCTTAACATAAGCACTGCTATTACATAAACAATAACTGCACAAATTATTGAAACAGCTACGCAAATTAAGTTTGACATATTCCCATCATTTAATACAGCGCTTAATCCTAAGTTTACTATAAATGCTGTTACAGCACAAAGTATACCTGCAATCAAAGGTTTTACAAAAACAGCTTTAAAATTAAATCTGATTTTTGTTGTTTTAATAAGACACATTAAATCAGCTACAATCAGGAATAAATAGCTGACGAATGTACCAATAGGAGCGCCGTTTATATTTATAGACGGTATCATTACAAGTACAAGGTTAAATACCAATTTTATAACAGCTGTTATCAGCAAAGCTTTAACAATAAACGATGCTTTGCCTACAGCCTGTAATATCGCATGTGTAGGCCCTGTCATAGCTACTATTAATGCTGAAATACCAAACATAACAACAAGAGGTGTTGCAATTTGTACGCCTGCTGGATTATTTGCAAATATTAATTTCAAAATAGGACCTGCTAAAGCTGCTAATCCTAAACCTGCCGGTATAGCGACTAGAGCTGTTATTCTTAAAATTGATTCTATACTTTTCTTAGTACCCTTTTTATTATTAACAGCCCATGATGATGTAACTGTCGGCAAAGCGGATGTACCGAATGAAGATGTTAATGTTGGTATAAGGTTAAACATAGTAATCGCAATAGCCGAATAAGCGCCCCAAATAAACATTACCATATCTTCATTGGAAGATATTAAAGAACCATATATAGCGTTCATCTGATCAGGCCGGTTATTTACAAGCCATTTAAGGCTTCCCTGTATTGTAACAGTGTCAACAAGTGTTGATAGGTTATTAGCTAACGCTGCCAATGCTACCGGTATAGCTATAACAAGCAGAGAACGAAGAATATATCGGTCTGAGCGCGGTTTTGGGGAATAAGCTAGATCAGCTTTAGTAATCCCGTCGCCCCATATATTTCTTCTAAACATAAGAAATACCGTGCCTGCAACAGTACCTAATGTAACAGCACATATAGCAGCAGCTGCAGCATAAGGCAAAGCGGCATTTTTTGCTTCTTCAGCATTTGTTACCACTTGACCGAATACAACGCCTGATTCCGCATATTGGTTAAGTCCAAAATTTATTACCATATTTGCAAACCATAAACCTAATACCAGTTTGCATAACGCTTCTATTACCTGTGACATAGCAGTAGGAGTCATATTCCTAAGGCCTTGGAAATATCCTCTGTTTACCGACATCATACAACAGAAGAATACGCTTGGCGTCATAATAAGCAGCGCTGGCAATACTTTTGAATCGCCTAAAAATCCTGCATATATAAACGAACCTATAAACATAGCTAATGTTCCAACCGAACCTGTTACTAGGAATACTTTAAGCGATACTTTATATATCCTTTTTATATCACGATACCGTTCATTTGCAACACTAGCTGCAACTAATCTTGAAATAGCTGCTGGAAATCCTGCAATCGCTATAGTTTGAAATATTACAAAAAACGTATAAGCCGTATTAAAATATCCCATACCAACTTCACCTAAAAGTGAAGTCATTGGAATCTTAAACAAAGCTCCTATCAGTTTTACTATCATCATTGCTGCAAGTAAAACTATAGAACCTTGTAAAAAGCTTTGATTCTTACGTTTTCTTCTTTGACTGCTTCTTAAATTGTTTCCTTGATTCATATTAGGATCAGGCATTATATAACACACCCAGTCATTAATAAACTAATATTTCTGAAATTATTCAGATTTAAAAAGTTTTCACAGCATTTATCAATAAACTTGATAAATCCTGTTGTGCTAATTCATTCATGCCAACATATTGCGATGCAGATCCATCAGATGCATCATCAGAAATTTTTCTCATTGATATAAATGGTACATCGTATTTATAGCATACCGCTGCTATAGCTCCTGTTTCCATATCAAATGCATTTAAGTTAAATCTTTCTTTGTATAAATTTTTACGTTTTTCGTCGCTGAGGAAAAAATCTCCGCAGCCAAAATTTCCTGATTTTATATTTGGATATATTTCTTTAAATTTATCCATCAATATGCCATCAGCTTTATAAATATATTCTTGTCCAGGCTTTTCTCCTATTTTTTTACCAAGGGGTGATAAATCAAAATCCGCTTCTATATATGTTTTACCTAAAATAATATCACTGCGGCTTACATTATGTATCCCGCCGGATAAACCAATATTAAAAATAGCGTCAGCATGGCAATTCATTATAACCGCACATGTCGCCATAGCAGCATTTACTTTGCCGATACCGCAGCATATAGCGATTATACGGATATCAGTACTTTTAGCTTTTATTAGACACTCGCATAAATTATCTTCTTTCCAATATTTTTTAAGGTTATTATAAATTTCACTTTTATTTTCTGCTTTTATCTCTTTTATAAGATTTATAAAAGGCAAAAACTCCATATCGTCAGCTATTATTAATCCAATAATCTTTTCCATTATTCACCTCATGAGTTTATTATTATATAATCTTTATATTATAATTGCAAGTAAATCTATAATTTAGTTCCACATTTACTGCAAAAATTATCTTCATTACTATTCATTGTACCGCACCTAATACATTTTACTGTCTTTTTTAATCCATCAAGCTTTATATTAATTGAATTAATTTTATTATTTATTTCATCAATAGTGAGAATACATTTATCAATAAGCTCTGAATTATCTTTATTATTTTTCTTTTGGTCATATAACATTTTACCTAAAGCTTCATAACGGCGTTTTAATTCGTTATTAGCTTCATTTCTATTAAGCTGCAATTTTGCGCTTTCTGTTAAATTAGACGTCTTTTTTTCAGCTGTTTCTATAGCCTGACGCGTCTTATCTACAACACTATCAAAAATTCCCATATTTTCCTCCTTATCATGAAATCTCTATCCAGTAAATTCACGCAATAAAGAATCCATCGGCAGCTGAGATAATTCCATAGGCTGAAATCTTTGTAATTGTTTTGTTAAAAAACATGCTTTATTAAAAAATTCACTGTCCATTTTAACCTTATCCAATAATGGCAAAGCCATAGTACGCATAAGACACGGTTCAAAACAATGATATGAATCCAATATAATATCAGCGCTGTGTTTAAACGGTTTTATATATTTTTCTTCGCCTCTGATAACCTGCGTCCACATATCCATTGTATTTTCAACATTTGAACTTCTGAAATAAAAATCCCGTACTATTCGCCTTATAAGCCGTACATCACGGCCATATAATAATATTTCATCCCCATTATGATAATCCTGTTTTACACTTACATAAATTTTCATTAATTTATCAGTGCCTAATTCCCCTGTTATTTCCGGATTAAGTGCATGTATCCCTTCAAAAATAACCACATCATTAGGCTCTGTAATAAGATGCCTTTTTTCCTGCGACGGCGCTCCGGTTATAAAATCAAATATTGGCAATATCGTTTCGCCTGTCTGAGCTAATTCCCATAAACATTTTTTCATTGCCGGTATATCCAACGCTGCAAGCGATTCATAATCTAGCGATCCATCCGGTAATACAGGAGCTATACCTATACCGTAATAAAAATCATCCAACGATACCGTATGCGCTTTAATACCATTTTCAGCAAGCGCATCAACTAATTTATGAGCTGTAGTCGTTTTACCTGATCCAGATGGCCCTGCTAACATAACGATAACATGTTCGTTGGGATTTTCAGATATAATCTTAGCTGTATTTTTTATTTGCTTTGAATACCTGTCTTCCGCTTCAATTATTATTTTTGACGGTTCATTTATTATAAGATCATTTATTTGATTAATTTCCCTTATTGGAGGCTTCGCCATATTTCTCATAAAAACTGTAAATCCCACCTTTTCTTTCCATTAACTGGTCAAATCGACCATTATATTCATATGGGAATTTATAATTAAATATTCTTTCGATATGCGGTCCATCCGGCTGTTTTATCTTAGTTACCCCGCCTGCGCCGCATGACAATATTGTATGAGTTTCATCCATAATAAATACATTATAAAGGCATTCAAATCCAGGCTTACTCCATCCTGTATTTTCAAGATTGCCTACCATACGGCTTTGCCTGTATAAATAATACGGTATATATCCGTATTTTGGCAAAGTATCAGAAACAATATCGAGCATTTTGCCTGCTGTAGAAGCTTCCAGTTTTTCTCCGGATTTTGTAAGATTTGATGATCTTTTTAACGCTAAAGTATGTACTGTTATGTTTTCAGGATTTAATAGCAATATTTTATCCAAAGTATTTGCAAATTTTTTATGCGTATCTAACGGCAAACCAGCTATTAAATCCATATTTATATTATCAAAACCTGCTTGTCTTGCCATATTAAAAGCATCTATCGCCTGCTGTGCCGTATGCCTTCTGCCTATCGCTTGCAATACATCATCGCTTAGAGTCTGAGGGTTAATACTTATCCTTGTAACGCCATATTGCTTCATAGCATAAAGCTTATCCATATCAATTGTATCCGGCCTGCCGGCTTCTATTGTATATTCACGAACAAAAGACAAATCAAAATTATCTTTAATAGCGCTCATTATACTTGTAAGCTGTTCGGAGGATATAGCGGTTGGAGTACCTCCTCCAAAATATATAGTTTCAAGCCGTAAATTGAGATCCTTTGCTATTTTAGCTGTTATCTCTATTTCTTTACATAAAAACTTGACATATTCCGGTATAAGCTTAACTGATTTTTCAACCGACTGTGATACGAATGAACAGTATGCGCATCTTGTAGGGCAAAATGGTATTGATATATATAAACTAAATGAATCCGGTTTTGAGATTGATAGAATCTTTTCTTGATTTTTTTCCGTTTCAGCCGCTAAATTTATCTTTTCATCAGATACCAATAAATCTTTGCGAAAATATTCTTTTGCTTTATCTACCGATCCCTCAGATTCAATCAAGCTGCGCATTAATTTTATCGGACGCACTCCAGTTAATATTCCCCACTGAGGAATGTATTCGCATGCCTTAGTTAATACTTCATATAATGCATGCGCCATTATCCGTTCACAGGTTTTTTCATAATCATCGCAGGAATTTTTAACAGTACGCTCCGCTCTATAATGCTTTCCTGAATAATCAAGGTTAGCCGATACAATGGTATCGGTTTCATTTTTTATAAGCTCTGTTACGCATAATGTTTGTGCTGATATATCCTGCGGCATTTCAGCCAAAGTATTTATTTTTTCATATGGAAAAAATACTCTGCATAAGTTTTCCATTTCATAATGGAAACTATGCCCTCTAATAATCAAAATCATAAATAACCTTTCCAAAATACGGATTATTCTCTATCTCAAATTTTAATGTCGTAGCTTCGCCATGCCCTGGGAGTATTTTATAATCCTTTCCTAATGCTTCAAGCTTTTTTAATGATTCCTGCAGTATATTATAATCACCTGTAGGAAAATCTGTCCGGCCGATATTAAGTAAAAATAATAAATCGCCCGACATAATATAATCCCCTGCGATAAAGCAACAGCTTCCTTCGCAATGTCCCGGAGTATATAATACTTTAACCGGCGTTGTACCAATATTTATTATATCTCCCTCTTTTATAGTTTTATCAAAAGTGAATTTACCGGGGTCACGCCTTGTAAATGTATGCGTACAGTTTAAATCATTATTGCTTAATATATCTGCAGCTTTTTCATGTATATATACAATAGCGCCGGTAGCTAGTTTTACAGCTTCACACGCTGATATATGGTCGTAATGGGGATGAGTTATAAGTATATGAGTTGCTTTATAACCCTTTTCAATATTATTTAATATTTTTTCAGCATTAAATCCCGGATCTACTATAGCGCATGTCTTACTATCTTCATCATATATAATATAACAATTTGTACCAATAGGACCTACAGGTATATTTTGTATTTTCAATTATATAACATCTCCCCGCTTAAAATAAAAACAAACTTATAATTTTTTATATATTTCATCAGTATCAAGAATAATAGTTACCGGTCCGTCGTTTAATAAAGATACTTTCATATCCGCTCCAAAAATACCCTTTTGTACATCCTTTATGCCATACTCACTTAGATATCCGCAGAATTTTTCATATAATTGTTCAGCCGGCTCAGGTTTTGCAGCTTTTATAAAAGACGGCCTGCGTCCATGAGAACAATCGGCATATAAAGTAAACTGTGAAATAACAAGAACCTTGCCGCCTATATCCATAACCGACAGGTTCATTTTTCCGTTATTATCATTAAAAATTCTTAGTTCAATTGCTTTTTTAGCTAAAGCTCTTGCCTCGGCCTCAGTATCATCATGGGTAACGCCCAATAATATCATCAAGCCATCCTCAATCTGCCCTGTTATATTTCCATCGACTTTAACATTTGCATGCGTTACCCTTTGTATTACCGCTTTCAATTATTAATCCTACTCCCTTTCAATATCAGTTATACCCGGGATTCTTGATAGCCTTTGTATAACCGACGCGAGATGGTCCTTACCGTTTACAATTATTGTAATGCTTATTGTACACATACCGGCTTTCGGTTCCCTTGCATTAAGAGAAATTATCATAATATGCATAGATGCAAGCTGTGTGGAAATATCAGCGATCAGCCCAGTGCGTTCCGGAGCCTGAACGCAAATGGATGCTTTAAATTCTGATTTTATATCATTATCCCAATGACATTTTATCCATCTTTCCGGTTCTTCTGCTGTGGATAAATCTTTCGGCACATTTACACAATCCCTTTTGTGTACCGATACACCGAAACCGCGTGTAATAAATCCGATTATTTCATCACCCGGCAATGGATTACAGCAACGCGAAAATTTTACAAGACAATTATCAATGCCTTCAATTACAACTCCGCCGCTGGTTTTAGTCTCTTTTTCAGGTGCAAGCGCATCTTCTAGTTTAAATTCAGATGTTTTTATTAACCTGTTATAAGCTTCTCTTATTCTTGGTATAAGCTTAGATAATAATATTCCGCCATAACCTATAGCGGCATATAAATCGTCAACTGTAGCGCAATGCTGCCTTTCAGCTATCATTTCAAGGAATTGTTTCAACTTATCTTCCGGCAAACGTATATTACAGCGGGTTAATTCCTTTTCAAACTCTGTTTTGCCTACAACAATATTTTCTTCGCGCATTTCCTTTTTAAACCAGGCTTTTATTTTATTGCGCGCTTCACTTGTTTTTACTATTTTAAGCCAGTCTCTGCTAGGTCCTTTATTTTGCCCGGATGTTAATACTTCAACTATTTCCCCTGTTTTTACCTGATAATCAAGCGGTACAATTTTACCATCCACTTTAGCGCCGTTCATACGGTTGCCTACTGCGCTGTGTATAGCATAAGCAAAATCTATTACAGTTGAACCGGCAGGTAAATTTTTAACATCGCCTTTTGGAGTAAATACAAATACTTCTTCAGGCGCTAAATCAGTTTTTATAGTTCTTACTATATCTTCAACATCTTCTGAATCCTTTTGATTTTCTATCATCTGACGAATCCATGCAAGACGTTCTTCAAGATTATCCCGGCCTTTTAAACCTAATTTGTATTTCCAATGCGCTGCGATGCCATATTCCGCTGTATGATGCATATCCCATGTGCGGATCTGTACTTCAAACGGCGTACCTTTGCGGCCTAATACCGTTGTATGCAGCGATTGATACATATTAGCTTTAGGCGTTGATATATAATCCTTAAACCTTCCAGGTATCGGCCTATACATATCATGGATTATACCTAAAACATTATAACAATCGTTTACCGTATCTACTATAATCCTAACTGCATATATATCATAAATTTCTTCAAAGGTTTTCCCTTGAATATACATTTTGCGGTATATACCGTTTACACTTTTTACTCTGCCTTCCATATAAGCATTAGGCAGAGTATCTTTTAAACGTTCTCTTATATGCTCTATAATAAGATTTAACAGTTCTTCACGTTCATTTTTTGTTTTTGCCAACGATTGTTCTATTTCAGATACAGCTACAGGGTCAAGATAATGTATGGATATATCTTCAAGTTCTTCTTTAACTGCTCTGATACCAAGCCTATGTGCAATAGGTGCATAAACATCCATGGTTTCTTTTGCTTTATCCCTGCGCTTTTGATCAGGCATATACTGCAAAGTACGCATATTATGAAGCCTGTCGGCTAATTTTATAATTATAACTCTTATATCCTGCGACATTGCAAGAAGCATTTTGCGTACATTTTCCGCTTGCTGTTCTTCTCTTGATGAATAAGGTACTTTACCTAATTTTGTAACTCCGTCTACTAAATTAGCTACCTGTTTGCCAAACATTTTTCTTATATCATCTAAAGTTGTATCAGTATCTTCTACTACATCATGCAATAATGCGGCGACAATCGATTCAGTATCCATACCCAGTTCAACTAATATTTCTGCAACATGCAATGGATGCTGAAAATATGGTTCGCCTGAGCGCCTTAATTGTCCTTCATGTGCTTTTTTTGCTACGTCAAAAGCCTTTTTTATCATATCATAATCATAATACCGGCCTGATTGTTCTAACATCTCATGTAAATGTTCATATGTTTCCTGAGTGTGCATACTGATTATCACCACGCTTTCTCTCCTGATTTTAATTTTGTAAGTATTTGAGAATCATCAAGATTTACTTTATTATCCATTTTATTTATTTTTATATTTGCTGTGTCATTATTTAAATTATATTCAATTATGCCCATTTCTGATAATACATCCAAACAAACAAGCAGTTTGCACATATTTATTGTACCGTTAAGCTTATGAAATAATATATTTATTCCCCAATTCCAGCCATTTGATGCTCTTAGATATCTATATACCGATGCAAGTTCATTTCTGTCAGGTATTATATCAGATAAAATATTTTTGCAATTATCATCCCATCTTCTTAATGCTTCATAATTTCTGTATCCTTTAATATATTGTTCTTCATCAAAACCAGACGGACGTATATCTTTAATTACTATTGTTAATGATTTTTCTCCCTTATACTCATTTTTATCAAGCGTAATTGCTATATCTACAGTATCGCCTACTGTATAAGGGAAAACTTCAATATTGCTGTTAAATTTTAGCGCGCATATTCTTATACCCGCTCGGCTTAACATAATTCTCAGATGTTTGCCTGCACTAAGCGGCTGAATTGATTCAATATGCATAGAAAACAGACCGAATATAGGCGCAGGATTACCGCTGCCAAATGGTTCAAGCATTTCTATATCGTCAATCGTATCAAGATTAACCGCAGCTGGTTTAATTTTAAAATCCAGCATTAATTCCTGTACAGGCATATCTTCCGACCAAGATGCGGCATAATTATTAATATTTTTCCTAAATTCATCTATTTTGGTTGTTTCTATATTAAGTCCAGCTGCTAACATATGCCCGCCGAATTTTATAAGGTCATCTGAACAGGCATTGAGTGCATCATAAAGTGAGAATCCCTGAATACTCCTGCCAGAGCCTTTAGCATCATTATCTTCTATGGAAATCATAATAGCCGGTCTTCCATATTTTTCACATATTCTTGCGGCTACTATGCCTGTAACACCTCTATGCCAATTTTCACCGGATAAAACAATAATCCTGTCGTATATCATATCTGGATTATCCTGCAATTGTTTTTGCGCCTGAATTAAAATATCCTGTTCAATTTTTTGCCTTGTTTTATTATCTTCGTCAATTTCGCGGGCAATGTTCATAGCCTCGTCCATATTTTCTGTGATAAGCAATCTTACCGCACGGTCAGGTGAACCCATCCTGCCCGCCGCGTTTATCCTTGGCACAATGCTGTATGCAATATTCTGGCTTGTAAGTTTTCGTCCCGTCATGCCTGATATATCCAATAAAGCTTTTATTCCAGGACGTTTTGTATTGGATATTAATTCTATCCCATATTTTATTATAGCACGGTTTTCTCCGCTTAAATTGACAACATCACCTATTGTGCCTATAGTTACTAAATCTGCATATTCATAGAGAAGGCTTTGCGGATCACCGCCTTCTATAGCTTGTACAAATTTAAATGCAACGCCTACTCCTGAATAATATTTAAATTCCGAATAACAGTCATACCTGTGCGGATTTACTACAGCTATTGCCTTTGGCAATATATCGCCTGGCATATGATGGTCAGTTATGATCATATCTATACCAACCGATTGTATATATTCAGCTTCTTCAATAGCTGAAATACCATTGTCAACGGTTATTATAAGCGATACGCCTTGAGTTTTTAAAATATCAACCGATTCTTTATGAAGGCCGTATCCTTCTCCTTCACGGGTAGGTATATAATAAATAACATCTGCTCCTCTGGAAGAAAGATATGTATATAATAGCGCTGTCGCTGTTACGCCGTCAGCATCATAATCGCCATATACTGCAATTTTTTCATTATTTTCTATAGCTTCTTCTGTACGTTGGGCAGCTATTTCCATATCAGCAAAAGAATATGGGTCATTAAATGCATCTTCACATGTTATAAACGCATTAGCTTCCTGTGGATCTATTATTCCGCGTCCTGCTAATAATACAGCAAGCGCACCTGAATAACCGTTTTCTTTACAAAGATTACTTGCTGATTCTTTATCATATTTTCTTAATACCCATTTTTTTATGCCCAAACAACGTCTTCCTTCCAAAATATCTTATTTTGTTATTTTATCATTTTATATGTATATATTCAACATATAGATTTGTATTTTTATAGAAAATCCGCTTAATTTCTCTTGTTTTTATGAATTTATATCCATATTTTTGTCTTTATTATTTATAATTATATAATTTTAAAAAAAGAAGTTTTTATAAATTTTATTTAAAGTATAATGACAAATATATTTAAATATTGTATAATACAATTTATTATAAGTATAATTTCTTTGTATAAGGGATGTGAAGTAGTATTGGAAAAAAAAGCGTTTGATATAATATGTCAGTTGCTTGAGGAATTTTTCAAAAAATATGATTATAAAATGGCAAAAAAAGATACTTCCGACAGTGAAGTATGGCAGGCTGTATTTGTTGGCAAAGATAAAGCATACAGTGTAAATTGGATCTCATCAGAAAAAAAATACAAATTAAATATTGCCAGCGTTTCCGATGGGGTATATGACGATTTTAATAATATTTCTGTTTGGCTTTTTGATCCTGATAATAATAACGAATCAGATGCTAAATCTATTGCCGCTGATTTTCAGGAAACTGCTTTAGGCCAAATTTCCGGTAAACAACAGATTCGCGTTACCCGCGACGGTAAGGGAGCTACAAAAAAGCCTTCAAAATTAGATTATGAAGAATTTTGTAAGAAAGCTATTGAAATATATCCTCAATATAAAGATCAATATGAAGCTAATATAACTCATTATGGACAACTTAATCCTGATGAATTTGTAAAAGATACTTTAGGCGTTTATATGCTTGAAATGCTTAAATTAAAGAAAAATGCTCAATTAAAAAAATTATTTGATCTTTATGACACTGGTTATTCTAAAGGTGATAACGACGTCCGTTCTTTAGTAATGGTAACTCTTTTCGGTATGCTCATAGGGCATGAAGAAGAGGAACAATTTGCTGAAAAATATATGACCGATGCTATGAAACCCGTTTGGCAAAGAATTAAAAAAATATTAATTAAAAGAAGTAAAAAACAAGATAAAAGGTAGAATTAAACATTATGAAAAAGAAAATTTTTGCAATATTATTATCCGCTGTAATGCTTTGCAGTATTGCTACAGCATGTAATCAAAGCACTGAAGAAACTTCATCTTCAGGTATAGGTGTTCCTATTTCCAGTACTGCGTCTTCAGATGCTAATAATTCTGGATCCACTGATTCTACAGCTTCATCTGGTGAAACAAACGATGACAACAATGATGGAAGTAACGATAGCAGTAGTGATAGCGATAGTGAATTTACAACATTCTCCGGCCCTGAAGGCATACCTAATATGTTAAACGAATTTCAACAAATAAAAACTGGATCACAGGAATTATTGTTTGAATCTCCTGATTGTACAAGCGATGTTTCTATGTTTGCTTATTCTTTAACTATACATGATATGATGTTAATGCCGCTTTTTAACTATCAACCTGCTGAGGAAGGAGAAAATCACTGGGTCGCTCAGCTTACTGATTATAATGGTACAATAGAAATTAATTATGAGAACGGTTTATATAATTTTTTTGCAAGTGCAGAAAATTACGATGAAGAATCAGAATATACTCATAATTTTTTCAAAGGATATTTTGATGAGGAATCCCAGATTATTTCAGTAGATATTTATGATAGTAAAACTGAGAATTTTTCTGATGCATTATTATCGGCAAAATTTGAATGCCAAAATAATAAAATTGGTTACTTATCCCAATACGCCCTATTGGATGAACCTGGAGCAGATAACGGCGTATATATAAAAGGCGTATTTAATACTTATGGATGTTATATGTCTGAAAGCTGGTTGTCTGACGCTGTGTTCACTTCAATATCTGAAACAAATATTACTAATCCAAAACGTTTCTGTACTAAACAATTTGATTATGTTTATTATGAAAACGGCGAATTAGAATATAATTTTAACATGTAATTATTTTAGGGCGGATATATAATTTATCCGCCCTATTTTTATAATATTTTAATAATTAATTATAAATAAAAAAGGAATAATAATTATGACAGAAAAAGAAAAAATGTTATCAGGCCAATTATATAATCCAGCTGATAATGAACTCGCCCAAATAAGATATCAAGCAAGAAAAATATTAAAAGAATTTAATCATTCGGAAGATAATAATAAAAGTTATTTATTAAAGCAATTATTTGGAAAAACTGGTGAAAATATTTATGTTGAACCATATTTTCACTGTGATTATGGTGAAAATATCTATGTAGGCGAAAATTTTTATGCCAATTTTGATTGTGTAATTTTAGATGTATGTAAAGTAACTATAGGCAACAATTGTATGTTAGCGCCTAAAGTTT
>CALWVB010000038.1 GCA_944384895.1 uncultured Clostridia bacterium
AGATTCATTTGATAGCCTTACAAAGGAAGATTTTAGAGAAAATTTTGCATCTATTTTTTCAGATGTAACAATCAATACTTTTGAAAAGACTACTGTAGATGAATTTTCGGCATATATAGTTGAATATACGTATAAATTATCAAGCATAGAAATAAAACACACAGAGGTATTGGTTGATGCTTCAGATTCGACTTATACCTTTACGCTCAATGATGATGACGGCGATAAAGCAGAGCTTTTTGAAGAAGTTATAGAATCAATAGATTTTACAGAATAATAATTTAATTAAAAAAAGGACAGTATATTTTAAACTGTCCTTTTTTATATAATAAATAAGGAATAGTTTCCTTGACTTGATATAATACAAGTGTTACAATACAAGCGTTTTAATATGTCTAGGCGTTTTATTTGGAAGATATAATCATAGTAAAAATTATATTTCCGTTGGAGGATATATGTTATGAACGTATTGGTAGTAGGATGCGGTAAAGTTGGACGACAGGTAGCTGAAACGCTGAGTAAAGAAGGCCATGATGTATCGGTAGTTGACAATAGTCAGCAAAATTTATCAACTTTGGATCCGGATTTTGACGGTATGGTATGGAAAGGTATGCCTATAGACCAGGATGTTTTACGAAATGCGGGAATAGAAAGCTGTGATGCAGTTACTGTTGTTACACAAAGCGATAATATAAATATAATGACAGCCCAAATTGCTAAAAATATATTTAACGTACCTAAAGTTATTGCAAGGGTTGTAGATCCTGAACGTGAAAATGTATTTAGCCATTTTGGTTTATCTACTATATGTTCAACACGGCTTACAGCTGATGCAGTAATCAGTTCGCTTGAACATGAAGATGATGATAATTATATGGTAACCCTTGATACGTCTACTATAGGTTTTAGTATTAGAAAAATTAATATGCCATTTAAAGAAGGCGAAATTATAACAATTGATAAAATACCAGTAAAACCAGATGAAATGTTATTTGGTATAAAAAAAGAGGATGGGACTATTATACCAATTTCCAAATTAGATAATAATTATATATTAGAGCCGTTAGACCGCGGCGTATTTACAAGAATTATTGATTAATATTAATAATTTAAAGGCGTGAAAGGAGATTATTATGAGAGTAATTGTAGTTGGAGGAGGTAAAGTTGGATTTTTCCTTACGATGACTCTTATAGAAAATGGACATGACGTCCATATTATAGAATCAGATCAAATAAGATGTGCAACTTTAGCTGACAGGCTTGATATACCGGTTATTATGGGCGACGGTACATCAATTGAAAAGCTTATGGAAGCTGATACAGAAAACGCAGATGCATTTATAGCTGTAACAGGCAGGGATGAAGATAATCTTATAGCATGCCAATTGGCAAAAATGAGATTTAATGTAGATAAAACAATTGCAAGAGTAAATAATCCTAAAAATATAGAGGTTATGAAGGCTTTGGATGTAGGATATCCTGTAAGTTCAACTAAATTGATTTCTGAACTGATAGAACAGGAAGTTAATTCTGCAGGTATGAAGCTTTTAGCATCAATAAGCGGAAAGGGAGCTATATCACAGATAACAATACCTAAAGGCGCTGAAATAGACGGCCTTCCATTATCCAAAATACATCTTCCCAGCGAATGCCTTATTGTTTCTGTTATACGCAAAGAACGGCTTATTATTCCGCGAGGCGATACTTTAGTTTTAGCCGGTGATGAAATTTTAGCAGTATCTACTAATGCTAAAAGAAAAAATTTAGTTAAGATATTAACAAAAATGAGGTAGCGTTAATATACCAATATTTACTAAAGAAAAAGTTAACAATACCTTAACTTGTAACTGGATTTATTATTGTATTCTGTTAATAACATAGGTTTTTTAAAGGAGTTATAATAATGAAAAAATATTTAATATGCGCTTTGCTTTTATTATCAGCATCAGTTATGGTATTTGGGGGATGCAGTAAAAATAATAGCGGACAATCATCAGAAATTCAGTCAAGTTCTTCATCAATACCTTCATCCTCATCAAAAACTGTAATACAGCCGCCGCCAGAAGAGCCTACTTATTTAAGCTCAGACGATGGCAGCTCACAGCAACAGTCTCATGAATCTTCAGCTATACCGGGAGACGATCAAAGCTATCCTGATTATTCAGAATATGAAGATCTGGCAAATGAGATAGCTGAAAGCTGGCTTAATGATCAGACATTATCTGTTGTAGATGATGATGAAAGGATATCTGATTATAAAATAAATTCTGTTGAAGTATGGAATAAAAACGACAATGCTTTTGAAATAAAAGTTACATATGATATTTTGCCTGCTAATCCTGATGCATTTTTATTTGCCGGCAATGGTGAAGAAGGAGACAACGGCTGGTATGTAGATTTGATGAGATATATAAGAGCTGAAAAAATACAGGGAGAATATATTGTTACTTCAATCGGTACGTCTCCATCTATGTAAAATTATTTTATTTAATTAAATGGATATGATAAAACAAAAAGAGCTGGAATTTATAAAACTCCAGCTCTTTTTGTTTTAATAGTCCCACATAAAAATCAAAAACCCGGGTGGCACAATCCCGGGTCTTGACCACAGTATTTCTACTGTTGTGAGAAGGAAGGTCTATATGAGAAAAGAAGTAAGCAAATTTAATATTTGGAAGAATGTCGATTTAATGAAGATTGAATTTCTGGTTCCTTTAATTCTTCCTCTTTATTGTGTCTATATTATAGCATGTCCTTTGTGAAATGTATATAGTAAATAAGTAAAACATTTGTCTAAAAAGGATATTGATTTTATTAATATTATACATTTCGCCTAAAATCGATATCATATTTTCTACATCTCACTCGCTACAATTATTATTATAACTATAATTATGAATTAATTATTGTATAATTGTTAGAATATAGTAAAAAAGGTTAGAACAAAGTTTTGCATACTTTAAATAAAATAAAAGTGCATTATCATAAACACTTATTAATTAAAAAATAAAAATATATGGCATAATTTAAAAAATTGTTAAATATAGATTTAGTGATTATTAACATAAAAGCAAATACGTCTTTGTTTATTCATACAAAGTTAATTAAAAAGAAGAAAACTAATCTTTGCCGTAAAATAATCAACCTATTTGGTAAAAAAAAGTATTATAATAAGTCACGTACTTAAGGCGCTGTGCGTTAAAATTAAAAAAATTGACTTTCAAGCTGATTATGTTAATGAATGACAGGCACGTCAGCATTATATATTGACCATTTTGTGAGAAGGTAGTCCGCTCTGTTTTAACAGAGCGGACCATTTCATTTTTATACGGCTTTTTTATAGTTTTGTAAATAGTTTTGATATTGCTTGAATGTGAGATAAAAAAATGATAAAATTATCTGATATAAACTACTAAAAAAATTGTAAAAATATGTCGGAGGTTATTATAACATTGTCGTTATTAGATAAAAATAATTATATAGATTTTGTGCAAGATGCAGAACAACAGCGTTATATAGAACGTGTTAAAGATATTTTAAAAGAAAAATATTGTAATAATATCCCTAAAGCATATGTTTGGACATATGGCTGCCAGCAAAACGTATCAGACAGCGAACGTATTAAAGGTATGCTTACTGAAATGGGATATGAGATGACGGACATATTAGATGAGGCAGATTTTATACTTTATAATACCTGTGCAGTACGTGAACATGCTGAAGATAGGGTATTTGGCAATGTAGGGGCATTAAAAAATATAAAACGCAGGAAACCGTCTATATTAATAGCTTTATGCGGCTGTATGATGCAGCAAGAGCATATAGCTGAGCGTATACGTAAAAGCTATCCTCATGTAGGTTTGGTATTTGGCACTCATGCTATAGGGCATTTTCCGGAATTAATATATAATGCATTAGCAGGACAAAAAAGAGTATTTGATATAAATGATAAAAGTGAAAAAATAATTGAAAATATCCCCCGAAGCCGTGACGGCAAATTTAAAGCCTGGGTTTCTATTATGTATGGCTGCGATAATTTTTGTTCGTATTGCATAGTGCCTTATGTAAGAGGACGTGAAAGAAGCCGTAAACCGGAAAATATTATAAATGAAGTAAAAGAGCTTATTAATAAAGGCTATAAAGAGATAACGTTATTAGGGCAAAATGTTAATTCATATGGAAAAGGCCTTGATGAAGATATAAATTTTGCCGGCCTTTTGCAAAGAATATGCGATATTGAAGGCGATTTTAAAATAAGATTTATGACATCCCATCCAAAGGATGCGACTCATGAACTGCTTGATACCATGGCGAGAAACGATAAAATATGCAAGCATTTGCATTTGCCGTTTCAAAGCGGTAACAACCGTATTTTAAAGCAAATGAATCGTAAATATACAAGAGAACAATATCTAGAGCTTATTGAATATGCTAGAAATGTTATTCACCATATTTCTCTTACAAATGATATAATAGTAGTTTTGCAATTAGTAACATTCGAATAATTTTTCTATAATTTTCATTTAATAATAACAGTTGAATTTACATCCCTTTTCACATTTATTTATTCTAAAAGAAAAGGTACTCCTGCAGCTAGAATGGACGATCCTGTACCGGAAAAAGAAAAAGCTAATTGGCTTAATGAATTATTAAAGGTTCAGGAAAATATAGCAAATAAACGTACCTCAGCAATGGAAAATAAAATTTATGAGGTATTAGTAGAAGGTTATGGAAAGGACGGAAGGTTATCCGGCAGAACAGAAGGTAATGTTATAATAGAATTTATGGGAGATAATAGCCTTATAGGACAATATGTTAATGTAAAAGTAACCGCTACAAGAAATTGGATTGCTTTTGGTGAATTAGCAAATCTATAATTGCACAAATATAAATCATAACAATTGCTTAATATAAAGATTTGTATATTTAAATAAAAAGAAATAATTTACTGAAGGCTGCACATACGGGCGCCCGCGGAACGCATCTTATAAGATGCGTTCCCTGCTAAAAGCAGGGGCGGACATTTGGCCGCCCGCGGGCGCCCGTTTAAGAATAGATATAATTTTTACTTGTTGTGGATTTCAATATATAGTAATTTGAATGTTATATTATATAAAATACAATTTATATATGAAAGGATAATTTAATAATGAACGATACAAAAGTAATAGAATTAGCGCGTGAATTAGGACATGCTATACAGGATGATCAGCGTTATAAAGATTATGTAGCTGCTAAATTAGCTAATGACGAAAATGCTGTTTTACAGGATTTAATAGGACAATTTAACTTAAAAAGAATATCTATAAACGCGGAAATGGGACGTAAAGATAAAGATGATGAAAAATTAAAACGTCTCAATCAGGAGATGCGTGATGTATATGATAAAATTATGGCTGATGAAACCATGATGGAATATAATAGGGCAAAATCCGAAATGGAAAGCCTTATTAATCATGTATCAGCTATAATAAATATGTCGGCTAACGGCGAGAATCCTGATACAGCAGAACCATCAGCTTGTACTGGAAGCTGTGAAAGCTGTTCTGGTTGCCATTAATAAAAAAGAGATATAAAATAAAAAAATAGTGGGGGTAAATAGGAAGTATGAAGGCTGAATTATCGCCCATGATGAGACAATATCTTGAAATTAAAAATCAAAATCCAGGAACAATATTATTTTTCCGTTTAGGTGATTTTTATGAAATGTTTTTTGAAGATGCTAAGTTAGCGTCAAAAGAACTGGATATTGTATTAACCGGACGAGATTGCGGGCAAGAAGAACGTGCGCCTATGTGCGGCGTACCTTATCATTCATGTGAAGCTTATATACAAAGGCTCGTTGAAAAAGGATACAAAGTAGCTATATGCGAACAAACTGAAGATCCAGCCAAAGCAAAAGGCATAGTAAAAAGAGAAATTGTCAGGGTTATAACTCCAGGTACAGTTATAGAAGGCAGTATGCTGGATGAAGGTAAAAATAATTTCCTTGCAGTAGTGGACGTATCTGATAAAGGAGCAGGTATATGCTTTGTTGATATTTCAACAGGCGAAGTTTATTTAACTGAATTATCCAATCAAACATTGGATATACGTATTAATAATGAAATAGGCCGTTTTTCGCCTTCAGAAGTTTTAATAAACGATAGGGCGGAAGATTTAGATAAAGTTACAAATTTTATCACACAGCGTATAGGTATAAAATATGAAGTGCTTGATAAAACCGCTTTTGATTATAATGAATGTGAAAAACGGATATTAGACCATTTTAAAATAAATAATCTTGAACATTTTCATTTGCAAAATAAACCTGAAACAGTTTGTGCATTAGGCGCTGCACTGCAATATTTATATAAAACGCAAATGACTGGATTGGAACGTATTACTAATGTCGATATATACAGCGACGCTCAGTTTATGAGCCTTGATATATCAACACGCCGTAATCTAGAATTAGTGGAAACCATGCGCAATAAAGAACGCAGAGGAACTCTTTTATGGGTTCTTGATAAATCAAAAACCGCTATGGGTAAACGTTTATTAAGAACCTGGATAGAACAGCCTTTATTAAGTCCGGCTAAAATAAACAGACGCCTTACTGCAGTAGAAGAGCTTACGAATAATATAGGTGCACGCCAAGGTATAATGGAATTATTATCAGGCGTGCATGACCTTGAAAGACTTATGACAAGGGTTATATACGGTTCGGCAAATGGACGGGACCTGCGCGCATTATGCCATACCTGTTCGCTTATGCCTAGTATACGCCACCAATTATCTTTTGCCCAGGGTACTCAGTTAAAAGAAGTATATGAATGTATCGATTTATTGGACGATATAACCGAACTAATCGAACGGGCTATAGATGAAGATCCGCCGGTCACTGTGCGTGAAGGCGGTATAATACGCGAAGGATTTAATGAAGATTTAGATGAATTAAGGCGCGATATAAGCGATGGCAAAGGTCTTATTGCAAGAATTGAAGCTAAAGAAAGGCAAGCTACTGGTATTAATAAGCTTAAAATTGGATATAACAAAGTATTTGGATATTATATAGAAGTAACAAAATCCAATTTGGATATGGTACCGGATCATTACATAAGAAAACAAACGTTAGCAAACTGCGAACGCTTTATAACTCAGGAATTAAAGCAGACTGAAGAACGTGTTTTAGGCGCTCATGATAAAATAACAGCGCTTGAATATGAAATATTTGAAAAGGTTCGTAAAGAAGTTGCAGGCGAGCTGCATAGAATCCAGCGTACAGCTCATGCTATCGCTACATTGGACGTATTATGTTCATTTGCATATGTAGCGGTAAGCAATGATTTTTGTAAGCCTATTGTTAATTTAGACGGTAAAATTGTTATAAAAGAAGGCAGGCATCCTGTTGTTGAATCAATGGTAAAAACATCTCCGTTTGTACCTAATGATACTTTAATGGATAATAGTGAAAACAGGGTACAGATTATAACAGGGCCTAATATGGCAGGTAAATCTACATATATGAGACAGGTTGCGCTTATTACGCTTATGGCGCAGATAGGCAGCTTTGTACCGGCGCAATCGGCTGAAATAGGTATTGTAGACAGTATTTTTACAAGAATAGGCGCATCGGATGATTTAAGCGCAGGGCAATCAACATTTATGGTAGAAATGAATGAAGTGGCTAATATATTAGGCAATGCTACAAAGGACAGCCTGCTTATATTGGATGAAATAGGCAGGGGTACTTCTACATATGACGGTATGGCTATAGCAAGAGCTGTATTGGAACATTGT
>CALWVB010000039.1 GCA_944384895.1 uncultured Clostridia bacterium
ATTTGCTGCAGCGTATCTTCCTGTGGAGGCCGTCCTTCCAGCGGAGGACTTGGTTTGAAATAACCAGCATACATTGGAAGGCGCCTCTTGTGCGAAAGTCATCTTCTGTATGCAGGATATGGATATAAATACAAGGCTCATACCCTGCCGCCCGCGCTTTTGCAGGGGCGTCCTCTCTATGGAAGACATGGATTGAAATTCACCATCATTTACTGCGGTGTATCGTCTAGGAGAAGTTACCCTCTCATAGAGGGACGTGGGTTGAAATGCTGGCGGAGCGATCAAACAGATGCAGCAGGAGTTGTCGTCCTCCTAGAGGATGATGTGGATTGAAATGGTGTGGAATGCTCCATTATGGTAAGGGATTTGTCGTTACCCTCCATTTGTAGGGCATAGATTGAAAATTTGAATACTTTAAAAATTAATTATAAATGACATAACGGCAAGATGAATCAAGCAGATACAGTCAATCGATCACATGTCATGAGCAGGGAAAATAAACGCTATCCGTAACGCCGCTATGGGAGCTGTGAGTAGGTAGTTGATATTCATATAGAAATCACAAAATAATATCCCTGTCTGAGAGAAGGTAAATATCGCCTGTTGTTTCACTCTTTAGTGGAGTTTGAGAACAAATTACATCATAATGACATATACATTAATACGGTGAATGAACTGCTTACCAAAATATCAAAGACAAAGCGGAAGAAAATTTATATTTCATAAGTCAAGGGCGAAGATATCGTGTAAATATCTTCGCCCTTGACTGTCTACTCTTCAAATTCATTGCTTATTGAATATTGTATTTGCTAAAAATTATCATCTGGTATCTGTATATCCTTGAACTTTTGCAGTGATATTTTCAGCTGTATTATTATCACCAATTTTAACATTAATAATAAAGTCTGCTTTAATATCATCTTTTGAATCTCCGGTTGTTTCAGTACCACATTCAATCTTAATTGGTTACGCCCTCAGGACCAACTGTAATTTTTTCTTCACTATTGGCAACCATATCCGGCATTTCTTCGCTATGATAGCATTTGTGGCATTGAATCATGGTCATCGGTAGGCGGTGTTTGACCTTGCTTGTTGTATACTATTCTCACCATTGGGCTTTTCATACAGTGTTTTGTTTTTGCCATTCGTCATATGATCCTGAGACTGATTACCTAATGTTTCTGCTATTTCTTCAGGTATATTCATATTCACAATTTGAAATGTTATAGGATTACCGTCAATCCAAATCACCTTATCCATAAATCGTTTGATTGCTGTAATCCTTTTCTTTACTGTCACAAGCATGCAAAAGAGCCATCAAAAGCATTATACAAAGTATTGCTGCTAGTTTTTTATTTTCACTCATCCTAAACCCTTATACACGTTTTTTGTAAATCAAAGCGATAAACAAGCCTATGAGCAGTACAATACTGCACACACCGAGCATCACATAAGAATTTGTATTATCAGCACTTATCTGATTACCCATTTGCCCTCCACTATTATCAGGAATTGTCATACCTTGTTCATTATCTTCTTGCGGGAAATTTTGCCCATTACCGCCTTGTGTAAAATCAAACATTTCTCCATTATCTTGAGGGGGCTGTATATTGTTGTTTCCATTAGGATTTTGGAACGGTTGCATTCCGTTTTGTCCATTGTTATTTGGCGCTTGAGATTCTGCTGAACTTAGGTCAATGGAGGAATTATTCTCACTCTGATTGTTCCCTTCCGGTATTTGCGGCATAGAGTTGTTCTGCTCTCCACTTGTATCCGGTTCGTGCATATCCGGCATTTGTCCTTGTCCGTTATTATCCGGTCTCTCCATACCGTTACCCATATTACCCATACTGCCCATAGCTGAGATAGAAATATCAGAAGCATCTATCAGTGTATCTTTATCTTGATTATCAGAGGTAGTAGCAATAGAACCATTAAGCTGACAATTTATACTTTCTGCACGAAGCAGACAAAATTCTTTGAGTGTATCTATCCCATTTTCAAATTCTTCATAAGTGCAGAATTTTGTAGGATCACTCTCAACATAAGAAGAAATCATTTGCTTAACATTATCTATCATGTTTGCAAAATATCCGCTGTCAAAATACTGCGAAATAAATTCTGCAAAATACTGATGATAAAGTTCGGTATATTCTTCATTTTCAAAAATCCAAGAGAGCATAGGCCTTGATTCGGTTGTACCTCCTGATACAGGCGTATCAATAGGATAATTGACAAGACTTGTTGCATCCGAACCACCTATAAATCCGCCAAAGGCAAGGTTATAATCCCATGGAATCATATAGAGTTGGCCATCTTCTTCATAGAGATAGTAGTTGTGAATCATTGAACCGGTGTAGCTGTCAAAATTACAGACAAAGTTATGCACTACAAAGTAACGAATAACCTCATCGATATTCACAACATCCTCGATATTACTGTTTTCGTTTAGATTTTTAAGAGATGCAATTAAACGGTCTTTATCAGCATCAGTTATATCCGTCTTAGCATTATCAAAGATATTGGAATAGCTGGAATATTCATCGTCAGAATAGATTAACGCTACATCAGAACTGCCCATACCGCCGCCATTCATATCCGGCATTTGCATACCGCCTTGACCAAAACCGTCGTTTTGTCCCATAAAGACAGCAGCTAAATCCATTATTGTCTTGCCATTTAAGAAGTTTTCTAAATCAGTTGCATTTTCTAACGCTTCAAGCATAGCTTCTTTGCTTTCGTAACCGAGCAGTTCAGCTGCAGAGTTTAATGCCTCGTCATCCAATGACTCTGCCATTTGTTTAATTTGGTCCAGAGTTATTTCTATATTGCCGGCTATATTTCCTGGAGGAGTAAACGGCCGGTCATTTTGTTCTGTATCACCTGGCTGCATTTGTGTGCCGTCTATATTACTTGGTCTTTGCATACTCCCCTGTTCAAAGGGGTTTATTATTGAATCAGACGAATTTGTATTGTTATTTAAATTTTCCTGTTCATCCTGCCAATCATCCATATTAAACTTACCGCCGTTTCCACGGCCGCCGCCCATGCTCATACTGTCAGGTTTATATAATTCGCCATAATCCTTCCCGTAATTTCTTGAAAGAAAGGATTCCTCTACCCCCTCAACTGCAAGATACAGTCCCCATTCTTCTCCGTTGACTAAAATTTGGACATAGCTGCAAAGGGGAGAATTTACACCGAAGTATCCCATCATTTGATATGTTAGATAATCCTTCATATAGGTGTTGTCCTGAATAATATTGTTCAGGCTTAGCTTATCCAATCCATAATAGGTGTTTGTGGCGTCATAATGGTCAAACTCTATTTTGAAACTGTATCGGTCATTGCCGTAGCTTTGAACATTGGATAAGGATGTATTTCCCTTTGCCCGGATTGCTACATTTTTATATGCTTCATTATCAATAATAACAGAACATACAGTATATTCCTCATCAGTACAGGATTCAATAAATTCATCCCAATTATCCATAATAATATTAATGGTATGCACTTTTCCAGTATCAAACAACCGAGTTTCATATCCAGGAGCAGAAGAAGCCTTTTGAACGCCAAGGCTTTCAGCATTCATAAACAATATTGTCAGCACAAGGATCAGGACAAGAATGACGCAGCAAATTTTATCAAAATGTTTGTGCGTTGACATAGTTTCCTCCCTTTATTAACCCATATAATCGCCGTTATAGCTTACAAGAACTGCACTCTTTACACCGTTCATCTCAGAAAGAATATTAATAAAATCAGTGTTATCATCTTTCATGCGAACTTCTACATTCATTTCAATCGCACCTTTTTGTGTTGTCTTGCTTTTTATGACACAGCGGTTGACCTGCTTTTTCAGGAAATCCATAGCGGCAATTTCGCTGTCATGGTTTTCACAACGGATAACTACGATATAAGGATTAAGATGTGATTTTTTGTTGGCAAATACAAGTAAAACAATACCGATAACCACGCTGCCAAATACAGCAAGCGGAATCATACCTGCAGCGAGTACTATGCCTACTGCAATGGACCAAAAGAGAAACGCAATATCAAGGGGTTCCTTAATAGCAGTACGGAAACGTACGATAGAGAGTGCACCGACCATACCAAGAGAGAGAACTACATTAGAGGTTACTGCTAAAATAACAAGTGTTGAAATCATAGTAAGCGCAACTAATGTTACCCCAAACGAGGATGAATACATAACGCCGGCAAATGTCTTTTTATAAATTAAAAAGATAAATACACCTATACCAAAAGCCAATATCAGCGCAATAGCCATATCGAGCAGTGAAACGCTTGTAATATTTTCTAGAAAGTCGGATTTAAAAATATCCTGAAAAGTCATAATAATTTACTCCTTCAAATTTATTTTTATTCTAGCCATAAATACGGCAAAATGCATATTTGGAAAATGCTGAGGTATGTGTACCGGGAATTTGTACTATATCCCGAATGACTGCAGGCAAAAATTCATCCCATTTTACTTCCAAAATTATGGGAGCGTTTCCTACAGGAATCATAATACAATCCAGGTTTAGAAAGTCCGTGCCGGTCAGTCCCGTTTGTATATTATAATCAAGGGTCACTCTCACATTGCCCGGTGCATATACAAAAGGTTCTCTGATATAATCCACAATTGTTTTAGGTTTTAGTCCCTGCGTTTGCATCTTATAATAAAGCTCTTTAACAAGCGGCTTTTCACTTTGGGAAAGATTTGCCGCATCCCCTTTTGCAATAAACTGTGCTTCTTCCAGAGTGATTATAGCCTGTTCTTTATTGCATAGTCCGTTAATCTTGCTTTTCTTTTCAAGTATAATTAACGATAGGTCATCATTATAGTAGCGGACACGAAATTTTTCACGTGTATTTACACCATTTACCTTTTCAAGCAACGCTTTATCATTGAGATTGTCAAAATATAAGCTTCTAATCTTATATCTGCCGTTTATAGCGTGAGAGTCCTGCTGCATAACGGCAGACAGCCGACTGCGAAGGGAAAGCATATCCACATAAGAAATTTCGTGCTTGAATTCATGTCTGAGCTGCATAAAATCTACTCCTTTCTTCATTGTATAGGGGTATTATAATCCTGTAACCTTAGTTGAAAATTAGAATAAAAATCCCCTGGCAAAGCTGGGGGTATTTCATAGACGGGCGAAGCCCTCTGTTACCAGCGGCACGCGCACAGCGCGTTGGTACGGTCTGCCAGCCGCAAAAGTCTGTTACTTGCCGCCCGTAAACGGGCTTTTGGTTAGAAGTTTCCCATCGTCATTTGTTCCCCTGCTTCGTCTTCGTCCAGTTGGTGCTTGATGTACTCCGCGATGCGCTGCGTGTTCTTTCCTTCCGTATCCACGTAATACCCACGGTACCAGAACTCCCTATTGCTATACTTGAACTTCAGCTCAGGGAATTTTGCATTCAGCATCAGGCTGCTCTTTCCTTTCAGATATCCCATGAAGCTTAATACCGAATATTTCGGCGGTATCTCTGCCAACATGTGGATATGGTCTGGGTACACCTCTTCTTCTACGATTTTCACTTTCTTCCAATTGCAGAGTTCTCTCAAGATTTTTCCCACCTCCGCCATTTTTCCATTGAAGAACACTTTCCTGCGATATTCCGGAGCGAATGCTATATTATCCTAAATCAAACAATATGTAAAAACAAAAGTAAAAATATGCAGGATATTATAATAAAACCATTCCTGGTTCCGATACCTTAAATGGGGGCGCCTGCGTGCAACCATATTAAAATATGGTTGCCAAATGCAAAATAATTTTCCATATAAAGATGATGAGTATTTAAGATAATACTAGTTTTCCTTATTAACTCAGCCTGAGTATAATAAAAATTATTTTGCGTAAAGCGCATCCTTTGGATGCGCTGCGCAGGCGCCCCCTTAAACGGTACTTTTACATTATCTGTTGCTTTTTTATTTTAGTTTATTATCTATTCTTTTGTTTTGAGTGATTTAAATTACCTTAGAAAACACGATATGATATTTGCAATTCCACCTTGTATGCGATAAACTATTTACTTCGTTCATCTTCCAATAACCTCCCTTTGCTTTTTTGTGCAGCTGGCAGACCGCACTTCTTTTTTTGCAAAAGGAGTCTTTATTTCTGCATCATCGGCATTAGCCTTCTTTCGAACCTCTCGCCTTCCAGTGGTTTTGCTTATATAACAAGAAAGCCTCACAGTAAAAATACTGTGAGGCTCATTTGCTTTGCTCTTAAAAACGAATGGTAAACACAATAGTGTCTCCGTTTTCATATTCAGCAGATATTTTACCCTTATAGGTTTCAGTAATAGACTGTGCTACTGATAAACCAATACCATAACCGCCGTTTTTTTGCGTTCGTGCTTCATCGGCACGATAAAACCGGTCGAATAATTTATAGGGATTTACAGGTGGTAACTGCTGGCAAGTATTCTTAAACTGCAATTTTATCCGTTTATCATTTCTTTCAAGAGATACAAATATACTTCCGCCTTCATTGGTATATTTCACGGCATTATCCATCAGTACTGAAATAAGCTGTATGATATGCTCTCGATTAGCACGAAATGAAATCATCGGCTGAATATTCGTTTTAAGGGTAACCTTGCGAGGCTCTAAGACATCTCTAAAGCATTCGGTATTATCTATCAGTACTTGACTGAGGGAAAACTCTGAAAGATTTAAGTTGGCGCTGCTTTCATCCATACGGGCAAGAGTAAGTAAATTTTTCATAAGTTCATTTAATCTTGCGATTTGTTCCTTAATATTTTTGCTCCACTTATTTTCTCCGTTGTAAAGCTCCATTGCTTCGGTATTGGACTGGATAATTGCAAGCGGTGTTTTTATTTCGTGACCGGCGTTGGTAACAAACTGCTTTTGTTTCTCTATATTTTCAGCAATAGGCCGAATGGCTCGTTTGGAAAGGAGGATTACAAACAGCAGCATTAACCCCCAACAAGCTATACCGATTGCGACAGAAAGAAATAATACCCGTATATAAGAATAAATATCAACGGAGGTATCAAGGAATACCGCAACCTTTCCAAATCCTATACGACTATCTCTAACCATATACTCAAAGTTACCTATTTTGCCTGACGAAGTATTATCAATATAAATTTTCTCTGCCAATTCTTCAGCTTCCTGTTTACTGACAGAGGATATACGGCTTACATCGGTATGAACAATATTCCCGTTTTTATCGAATCGAACCACAAAGAAGTTTGATGACATAAAGATATCGTAATCATTTTTTTGTCCATAAGGCTCTCTCGGCGGCATACCTATGGGATCCATTGGAATATTATCGGGGTTACCCTCGCTTTCGGAAATCATCGCAAGTTTCGATTCAATTTGATTTCCAACCATGCCGATATTTACAATATTAATTGTACCGAGCAATAATATAAGCAATACAGAAATTGCTATCATTGCCGTTACAACAAATCTTCGTTGTATAGTTTTAATCATTAAACCACCTCAAGTGTATATCCCACATTGCGTTTGGCACTAATGGCAATATTAGCATCAAGCGCCGTCAAACGCTTTCGGAGATAGGAAATATATACCCAAACAGTTCCAAGCTCAGCATCAGTATTATATCCCCACACCTTAACCAGTAAATCTTCACTTGATAAGTAAATACCTTTGTTGAGCATCAGAATTTCCATAAGCTGATATTCAAGCTTTGGTAAAACAAAAGTCTGTTCACCGTTTGAAAGCTCATAGCTTTGCATATTGAGAGAGATATTACCACATTTAAGAATATTCGGCGTATAGGTTTCCTTACGGCGAAGCATCGCACGGACACGTGCAAGAAGTTCACCCATAGCAAAGGGTTTTGGGAGATAATCATCAGCTCCCATATCAAGCCCTGCTATTCTATCTTCAATTTCCGATTTTGCAGTGAGCAGCAGTACTGGAGTGTTGATATCATTTTGACGAAGTGTTTTCAATACCTCAAGGCCGCTTTTCTTAGGCATCATAATATCTAAAATAATACCGTCATATTGTTCAGCCAAAGCATATTCCAAAGCTTCTTCGCCGTCATACACAGCATCCACCATATATTTATGATAAGTCAGAATATCCACAACAGCTTCCGACATACTTTTTTCATCTTCTGCATATAGCAGTTTCATTATACACCACTCCCATCTATTGGATATTATAGCTTTAATAACTTAGTTGTGGCTTAGAGAACTATGTATCTTTATCTTTTTAACTTATTCGCATTTTCTTCATTGCTTTTTATTGAATATATTCTCCGTCGCTTATGCACATGATAACTGATAACTAATTGCAATTTCATAAAAGATCTGTCTGAGGTTTTTCTCACTTCTGGTAAAATGACAGTATTGAACAAAAGCTGAGATACGCTCTGACTGCTTGACGTTGCCTGTAATCAAGACTGTTAAAGGCAGAAAATACCGCATCATGCCGTAGAGTATGCATCAGCCCTTTTCCCGGGCCTATATGTATGCTCACAGGATACATCTTCACGGCTGTCTTTAGTATATTTATCGTCGTATTATTTAAGATAATTTAAATCACTCAAAACAAAAAATAAATAATAAAACTAAAATAAAAAGCAACAGATAATGTAAAAGTACCATTTAGGGGGGCGCCTGCGCAGCGCATCCAAAGGATGCGCTTTACGCAAAATAATTTTTTAATACTCAGGCTGAGTTAATAAGGAAAACTAGTATTGTCTTAAATACTCATTATCTTTTTATAACAAATTATTTTGCATTTGGCAACCATATTTCATATGGTTGCACGCAGGCGCCCCCTTTTACGGTAACGTAACCAGAGATGTTTTCTTTAATATTTTAATGCATATTTTTATATATTGTTTTATTTAGGATAATATAGCTTTTTCTATTATTATAGCGAGTTTCGTTTTTTGTTTTCTGTGTGTTGCAAAGCGCTTAATTTTTTGAGACAATCTCCCTATCCTGTACAGCAGAGGGGAAAAGAGCTGTTAGAGAAATCCTGCGGATTTTTTGCAGCCCTAAAATAAAATAAAAATGCCTATGGTATTAAACATCACCTCAGATCAATCAAAAGGAGGAAACGCTCATATTCGCAAATCCTGATGCAATTACGATGATAGTAACAGCCTGTTCCTCGATAACGGTGAACTTTGCTGCTATATTGAGTAAATATCTTGTTACGGTATTTACTGCAATCACTTCTTGAAGATAGTATTACCCACAGATAATAAATTGCACCAAGAAATTTTGCAACAAAACCACTAAAAATCAGAACGCCGGTGACCTGGTAGAAAGAAGGTAATTTATGAAAATATATAGTAGTTTAATAATCTGTTTTTTATTTTGAATGATTTGAATTTTCTAAGCAAAAATAAAAGGAAACAGCGCGGGACATATGAAAATTATCCCGCGCTGTTTCTATATTTAAATTTCACCTTTAACTTAATTAATCTTGTATAATTACAATTAACAGATATAGTATAAATTATCTTTATATCTAAGTCAATAGATTATTTCTTGATTATAAAGAAATATATTCCATTTAATTTTATTATCTTTAGATATTATTATATAACAAACTATAATTCTTACAAATTATTGACATACTATCCAAAAATAATCTATAATTATATAAAATATTATAAAATTATTTGGAGCCATATATGAAAATAATCGTAGTTGAAGATGATATAAATACACTAGATAGTATCACTAATATGCTTATAAATATAGATAATAATTTTTGTATAGAAATAGCTTCAAATGGCATTGATGGATTAAATACTATAAAGCAATTTCAACCAGATTTTATAATAACTGATATATGTATGCCCAAAATGGATGGCCTGCAAATGCTTAGTGAACTTAAAAATGAAGGTTATAATTTCTTTTGCATAATTATAAGTACTTATCCAGAATTTGAATTTGTCCGCCGTGCTCTTGGTTTAGGTGTTTCTGATTATTTATTAAAACCTGTTTCTATGATTGATTTAGCTAATGCTATTGAAAAAATACGTACAAAAATTATTAATTATCGTAAAAACCTATTAACTAATTGTATTAAACAATATATTTCAAATGGTGCTGGCATAGATTTTGATGCTTTTCATTTTTTTAATGATAATTTTAATAAATATAAGAATAATACACATATTATCGAAATTTATTTAGGAGAATATTATAATTTATTTTATCAAAAATGTCTTACGCTTATTAATGAGATTTGTAAAAATTATTCTTATTTGCAATGTATTAATATATGTATAGAAGAGTATAAATGTATTTTTTTAGTAATATATTCAACAGATAATACGATTAGTATTGATAAGTGGCTAAAAAATGGTCTGCTAAATATAATTAATAATGATTGCCAATATCATATCTGTATAGGTTATAACGATTGCAAAAAATTAAGCAATAATAATTTATTCTCTGCTATTAAAGAATTGCATGAAAATATGGATTGGAATATTGTTTATAAGGATAATAAAATCATTATTTATGATCAAGTTAAATCTATTAAAACTAATCCTTTAATATATCCAATAAAATTAGTTGCTAATATTAACGATGCATTATGCAAAGAAAATTATAATGAATTAAAAATGTATATTAAAAGGTTATTTATATTATTTTATAATAATATATATTCACCTAAACAAATAAAGGAAGTATGTACACGTTTAATTTATAATATAATAGAAGTATATGAAAAAATATATCCAGATAAAATTGAATTTCTAAAATTTCAAATATTTATTGATAATATAAATAATGCTATTAGCTTTTCTGAGCTTTGTAATTGCTTTTCTAGATTTTTTCAGTATATTATTCCTGATGATCAACAATCACAAAATAAACTTATAAGCTTAACTGTTCTTAGAGCTAAAAACTTTATACATGAATATTATTTTAAACATATAACATTAGAGGAAATAGCTCGTTATTTAAAAGTTACTCCTGAATATTTAGGTACTCAATTCAAAAAAGAATTAGGTATAAATTTTAGTACATATCTTAAAAATTACCGTATACAAAAAGCTAAAGAATTATTAATAACTACTGATCTTAAATTATATGAAATATCAAAAAAAGTCGGATATAATGATATTAAATATTTTTCCCGTATTTTTAAAGAAGTTACTGGAAAAACTTCTGCTGATTTTCGTAATAGATAAAAAAAATATATATTCATATGTTATAAAATCTTCTTATGGAATAAAATTTATTCTCGTATTCCATTAAGAAGGTTTTTTTATATAAAAGAATTCTCCGTTCCCTTTATTAAAATAAAGGGAACGGAGAAAATTAATTTAAACTAAATTTTATTTAAGATTATACAATATTAATCTTAAATTGTTGTGTTGTATCAGACCAATTGCCATAAGCATCACAAGCTTTAATTGTGAAATCTCTCATGCCTTTTGATCCAACAGACATATTAATTACCCATGTTGCTGTATCACCGTCTACAGTCTTAGATACGATAGTTTTACCCATATCTGAACCGTATTCATTGGATACACCAATATTTGCAGTAGTTGAAGATGTTACAACTGTTACTTCAAATACTTTATTATTCATAGCAACTCTTGGTGCTGAAACATCAATAACTTCTACTGGGATATCTTCATCAATAACAGGTTTTTCTGCAACAACACTTACATTAATATCAAGGCCTGTATCAACGAATTGATCGTCTGTATTTGCATAGAGACTGATTGCTCTCATGCCTTTTGTGCCTACGCTAAATGTAATTGTCCATGTTAAAGTACCATTATCTTCTTCAACAACATCTACAAGACTTCTTGAAATATCATTGCCGTATTCATTGCGAAGTGCAATATCCCATGCATCAAATGGAGTATTGATAACTACTGTTATATTTTCATTTACTTGAGCTACAGCCGGTTTACTTAAATCTGTGTCGCCGTTTACTGAAATTATCTTATAAGATACAGCAGCTTCAAGTGCATCAATAGCTGCCTGTAATTTTTCAATTTCAGCGTCTATTGTAGCCTGAGTAGCCTGTGAATTAGCAGCAACAGTTTCTGCAGAAGCTATAGCTGTCTGAAGAGCCGCATAGCTGTCTTCTGTATATCCGTCAGCTGTTATAGCTTTAGCTGTTTCTATAAGAGCAAGGAGTGCAGTTTTATCACTAGGAATAATCATTGTGCTGTTTGCATATTCAACAGCTGCATTAAGATCTTCAATAAGCTGATCTATTTGTTCTTGTGTATAATATGGATCTTCACCCCAAAGGATATTCCAACCGATATTATAATAATATGACCAACCGTTTTCGCCTTCAGTTGTCCAATACTGTCCATTTGTTTCATATTGTTCAAATGATGCACGTACTGCGGTTTCAAGAGCTCTCTTATCAACTACAGGTATTTCTCTTAAATTATCTATAGCTTCTCTAAGATCAGCTGCAGCCTGGTCAACTTCTTCCTGTGTTGAACGTCCTCTTTCATAAACCTGGAGAGCATTATTATATACTGGAACAAGTTCATCCCATGTGGATGGAATATAAATATCAGAATCAAGTGCTTTTACTTCATCTAAAACAGCTTTAAGTGCTTCTTTATTAGCCTGTGGAGCCTCAACAAGATCATCAAAATAGCTTTCAAGAGCTTCGGTTAATACATTAACTTCAGGTTGAACCCATGCTGATGTATCTTCCATTATAAGGTTATAAGTATCTTCCATAATCACGAGATTTTCTTCAAAGAGTTTCCATGATTCTTCTGTATACATATATGGATCAAGGGCTCTTGCTTTATCAATAAGGGCTTTGAATGCTGTTGTATCAAGCTGTCCTGCTGGAACAAGATTTGCAATAGCTTTTGTAAGAGCCTCAGCTGCTGCATCAACTGCAGATTGTAATGAAAGTTCATCTTCATTTAATTCATTAGCTGTTGCAAGAGCTTCTTGTAACAGTCCCCATGATGGAGCTGCATAATCATCTGCACTTAATTTATTAGCTTCTTCTATAGCAGCCTGAAGAGCTGTTTTATCAGCTTCAATACCTACTACTTCATTAGCTTCATAAATATGTGTAACAATGGAGCCGCCTCTGTTATGAGTGAGATAATATGGAATAGCTGTAAGATCAATGAGATCTGTTGAAATTGTATTTGCTAAACCGTCGTCTGTAGTAATTTTTACAACTTCGCCGCCGAGTGCATTATCTACTACATCTTCTGCATGGAGCCATGCATTCTGTGGAAGAGCAATGCTTGTTAATGTAGCGTTAGGATTATCGTTAGATTCAAAAGAATATACGAGAGGTCGGCGTGTAAGAGCTACTTTACCTTCAGCAAAATCAACGTTTTCATTTTCATAGAAACGAAGAACTTCCATGTCAAGGTTAAGGTCAACTGTATCGCCTGTATTCCAATTGCGGTCGATTACTACATAACCCTGTTCCATAACTGGATCTGTGATTTCTTCACCGTTAAGTGCTACAGTAAATCCGATATCCTGTCCTGGGAACCATGATGGAATTCTGAGTTTGAGTTTCATTGGCTGATTTTCTTCAGCTGTTTCTATAGCAAAGTTGATTGCGCCGTCATATGGATAACGGGTGTTTTGTGTAATTGTAAATTCTCTGCCAAGGATGTTTACATGAGCTGTGCTGCCCATATAAGCATTTGCACGGAGTTCTCTGCCAGCCTGTACATAAGCATATTCACTTACAGAAGCAATTGTTCTTGCTACGTTTGGAGGACAGCATGCGCAGTTATGCCATGAGAAACGGGAAGCTCTTCCCTGAAGTGGATTTGTATAAAGGAAGCTGTCGCCGTCTATGCCTATACCATGGAGGAATCCATTATAAAGAACTCTTTCCATAACGTCTGCATATTCAGAATCACCGTGTAACTGGTTCATTCTTTGTGCCCATTTCATGTTAGAAATTGTTGCACATGTTTCAGCATATGCTGAATTATCCGGGAGATAATAAGCAGGTCCAAAACCTTCGGAGTCAGAACCATTGCCTGATGTGCCTGTTGCGCCTGTGATATACATCTTAGTATCAACACAGCTTCTCCAGAGTCTGTCAAGAGATGCGATATATTCTGGATCGCCTTCATTGATTGCTACGTCTGTTACAGCCATCATAAAGTAACCAAAACGTACAGAGTGGCCTACAGCTTCTGTAGCTTCCTGGATTGTTGTGTTATCCTGTGAATATGTTCCGCCATAATATCCGGAAGGACGTCCGTCCGGATTACCGCGGCGGTCGATGAATATCTTAGCAAGGTTTACATATCTGTCACCAGAACCATCCTGCATGATTTCATTGCGGAGATTGCCAAGTTTGATAAGTGCTACTTCGATTTCTTCATGGCCTGGTACTTCGTTTAATGTTTCAAATTTATTGCAGAGATAATCTGCTAATTTTATTGCTACATCATAAAGACGTGTATCTGTTCCGTTGAATGCACGGTAATGTGATACTGCAGATTCAATAAAGTGGCCTGCTACATATAATTCATGGTCGGAATAATTGGACCATCTTGTATATCCGCCGCGTTCACATGCTAATTCATACCATGCGTTGAGGTAACCTGCATCTGGTCCGTCTGGAACCTGAGCTTTAACAATAATAGGTACCCATTCTTCAAGTTTATTTCTGATCCATTCCTGGCCAGCTATGATTTCCTGGTCGCCTTGTGGATCGATTTCAAGTGCTATTGACATAGCTTCAACTGTTTTATGTACGTCAGAGTCTGTAAATACCATGTTACCGGATTTAATTGGTTCATAATCTAATCCGTCACGTTTTTTAGCGATTTCAAGGAAGCTATCCCATCCGCCGCCTGCTCCGTCGCCGTCGCCTTCAACTTCAGCTACACAGTGCGGGATTGTTACAAGGATATCTCTCTTAAGGATTGGATACCAGAATTCATCGTTGATCTTAACCTGGTTAAAGTATACAGGTCTTGCAATAACTTCTGTTGTAAAAGTAGCAACAGCTTTAATATCTGTGTCTTCTACTGTACCCTCTACTTTAATTTCGCCTTCTGATTCTAAATCTGATAAATCATATTCATCCCAAACTACCGGACGGGTTTCATTTGGAAGTGCACCGTTTGCTATAACTACTGCAACTGTATCAGGAAGAGCAGGGATATTATCTAAATCTTCAACTGTAACTGTTACAGGATTTACTGCTGTAATTACATAATCAACTACAGTAACTACAATCTTTGGACGAACAACTACAGTGTCTATAATTGTATCGTCTACAACGCCGTATACTGTATATGTACCAGCTTTATCATAAGATGTGAAATTATCCCATCTTACTGCAACATCAGCTTTTTCACCATTAGTTAATGTTGCTTTTACTGTTGCTGGGAGCTCTGGAGCTACGCCTGTCCGGGTTGTTACAGGAGTTACTTCATCAAATGATACTGGCGCTCCGTCGATACCATCACGAATTACAAATACTTCAAATGATTTTGTTGCACTGGCGTCGCCTTTTGTAATGGTAGCAGTAAGTGTAACCTTTGTATTTTTTTCTGGACGTGTTACTGTACCATCGTTTGCGATGATAGCTGTATTATTGCTTGTCCATGTAATAGTTGTATCAAAAACACCTGTTGCCGGCAATTCCATATTAGATGTTATGTATTTGTCGTTGAGTGTGAGAGCAGATGCTGCTTTATCAACTGCATCCTGATCGTCACTAGCCTCAGTAACTTCATATACCATCCATTCAACTATACCAACACCGCTGGATGTTTCGCTTGCATCCATAGTTAATCTGAGGGATGTTGTTGTTATAGGTGCAAATGATGCATAATTGAAACCGTTGTTAGAAGCGCTAACTGCATTTTCTCCGCCTACTTCAACATTAGGTATTTCAACCAAGCTGCCTGTACCATCATCATATGATAATGTAGCTTTTGCCGGACGTTCCAAAGAAGCTCCAGCGCCTGGGCCGCCGCCCTGTCCTGGGAGACAGTCAAAATGCCACAGTACATCGACTGAATCGATTGTTACTGGGGTATCCCATGTGTATTGAACCCACTGAGTTCCTGCATTTGGCCATGTGCCCCATGCAAGATCTTCAGCTACCTGAGAATATGTCCCATTAGGATCGCTTTGTTTTTCATCATTAATTGCGTTATTATTATTCCATGTCGTCCCATAGGACACAGAAACCTTTGCATCCGGTGCAACGTTTTTGCCAACATAATCTGGACGATTAGCAGCAGAAACCGGTACTATTACGCTTATTATCATAAGCACGGATAGCAAAGTTGCAAGTAATTTCTTTGACATTTAAAGACCTCCTTAAATTTTTATTGCAATATATCTTCTTAATATATGAGATATACTATAAATTTGTATATATTACCCATACTTTTTATATACTGCATACAATATAATAGTATATTATTTTACAAAATTTGTATTTGGATAATTTTATTTTCTTTGTTGAATTCCTTATCAAAATTATTAGCTTCATATAAATTTAATATATAGTTTTAAATTTATTATTAAAAATGTTAGATTATTTATTTTTTATTTAAATAAAATTCACTTAATTGAGTTATTTTTCATGTTTTTTAATAATATAATCGACTTATATAATATATTTATCCATTATTTTTTATATATAATTTATAACGAGGCTTTGCTAAAATTAATAGCAAGGCCTCGTTTATTTAATAATATAATGAATTGTCCATATATTTGATTAATAAATCTCTACCGTAGATTTCAAATTACTTGAATCTGTCGTAGTGATTTCTGTATCAAGATATATGTTTCCGCCTACGCCAAAGGAACCTGGGAACGGTGAATAATTGGTTCCATATATTCCATATGCAGCGCCATAAATAATTCCTATATCATTTTCAGCATCTGTTACTTCTATATTATAAATATAACAGCGGCGGCCGTTATCTACATATACTCTATCGCCTATTTCAAATTTAGATATACCGCTTACTTTATATGTATAACCAGCTGAAAGCGTTTCTGTAACGACAGCTGCCTGATTTGTGTTTGAAAGATTAACTGAATCAAGGCATCTATATGTTGTTCCATCTTTAGTGAATATATCGCCTCTCTGTAATCTGGTTACTCCGCTTGATGATGCCACTGATAATGTGCTGCTTTGATTGGGTTCATAGCCAAAATCAAATTTTTCTTCATTATAATCTCTTGTATAACGCAATATACCGCTCATATCTGGATAGCCTACAAAGCTGTTATCAGCATATCGTATAGATTCAACATTGCTCAATTTTCTTGCATCCGGCAAAATAATAGGCAATCTTGCTGGATAATCTGTCCTGTCAAATACAAAGCTATTTCCGCTTACATTTGCCGATATTACATTGTCTCTTAAGAAAATAACAGACTCACTATAACAATATTCATTATATGTGCAATTATAAAAGCTGTTATTTAATATGTTAATATCCCTAAATTCAGCAGTGCCATTTGGCCGCAAGGCAAATTTTATTCCTAAGTCCGGGAAATTAGTAATTCTGTTATTGCTTATTGTGACATGTTCTGCATCTGTACCTGTAGCGCTGCAATTTACTGCCGCAGTTGCGTCAGCTAGAATTCTTCCGCTTGTATTTATTGGAATAAGCCCGTTTACGCTTTCAGATGTATTTTCGACTCCAACATAATTAATAACATTAGAATCTATCAAAATATTAGGTACAACACTAGATCCGCCTATTCCTATACCATTTCCCATTGTATTCATTATATTATTCGATATTATAATATCACTCATAGTCCCTTTTGGATCTGTTGTTGAAACCTCTGGAGCAAAAACAATTGCAGAAGTATTTTTTGCATACAAATCTCTTGGACAATTTATTTCGTTTACAATATTAAAAGTACTGTTGGTAACTTTCAAATTCCTAGCTGTTCCATCTAAACCATACTGTGGTCGGGCAGGGCTAATATCACAGAATAACATTCCTTTTATATAGCCGTCTATATAAATATTATCAAATGTAGAATCTGTTATATGCGCTTCAATCGCGGTATTTGGAACAAAATTTTCATTATCCGCTATAAATCTGGAATTTTGTACGGTAATATTCTTGCCTACTATATAAAGAGTCGATGCATCATACCATTCTATATATGATGTTCCAGGTGTTATATCTTCTTCCTGAGGGTTGGTCGGTGTTACAAAATTAAATGTACAATTATCTATTAAACTGTTTATAGCTTTAAAATATACTGTCTGAGTACCGCAGTTATTAAATTTCAGATTGCGCAGTACTACCTTTTCTGCAAAATCTGGTATCTCTATTATTCTTTGCCTGCGCTGATCTTTCATATCCTCAGTTGTTGCATCCTCTGATGATACCGGAACACGCATTTGAGTATTGTCAATATTACTGTCAAATGTAAAATTTTCAATTGTAAGTCCATGACCTGAAATTAAAAACAACTGTTTATATTCCACTGTGTCGGGAGCTATTGCAATTGTTGCATTGTTACCAGATAATGTAATATTATTTGCCCAACTGCAGTTTACATAATTTGTTGCCGATGGCTTTACATAATATGTACCCACAGGGAATACCAATGTTCCGCCGCCTTTTAATCTTAATGCATTTAGAGCCTGTTGAATTTTTGGTATGTTATCAAATGTTGGATCGTTTGGGACCGCTCCAAAATCATCGACAATGTCATAAAAAACATCGCTCAATGGATATTCTTCACTGTTGTTTGAAGACACCGCCGATACGCCGTCCTCTACTCCAACCGCGCTTATTACAGGCGCTGCTGTTATAATCATTACAACAGCAAGAAATAAAGATATCATTTTAATAACACTTTTGGGTTTCACTAACCTACACTTCCTTTCACTTTTTTCACATATGCCGACCTAGAATAAGTATAAATCAACAAGTTGTATAAATCTATTCATATTTTATACAAATATAATAAATTCATATGGATATTATTCACTATATAATTAATGCAAAAACCTTGATATTGATTAATATCCACTAAAGTTACTTTTATATCACATTAAAAACCTTATAAATAATCTGGTAAAAATTTTATATTGTAATTTGTTGTTAATTTACTAAATTATAGAAAAAGCTATATTATCCTAAATAAAACAATATATAAAAATATGCATTAAATTATTAAAGAAAACATCTCTGGTTACGTTACCGTAAAAAGGGGGCGCCTGCGTGCAACCATATTAAAATATGGTTGCCAAATGCAAAATAATTTGCTAAATAAAGGACCTGAGTATTTAGGATAATACTAGTTTCTCTTATTAATTCAGCCTAAATATTTAAAAAAATTATTTTGCGTAAAGCGCATCCTTTGGATGCGCTGCGCAGGCGCCCCCATAAACGGTACTTTTACATTATCTGTTGCTTTTTATACTAGATTTATTATTTATAATTTTGTTTTGAGTGATTTAAATTATCTTAGAAAATCCGTTGAAATATTTTTAAAAAATTATTATAATAAACTAGATTAAGTATTTTTAAATGTTTATAAATGTCTAAATAAGGAGATTTTTATTTTATGCAATCGCTTTTGAAAAATAGAAAAGTCCCATTATTATATATAATTGAAATTTTGTTATTTGTATTTATTACTATATTAGCCTTTAATCCTTCAATATGGGCTGATGAAGTTTTCAGTATGGATATAATTAAACGGCCTTATTCTGAAATAATAGATTTCACAGCCAGTGATGTCCACCCACCTCTATATTACTTTATCTTAAAAATATTCGTAGATATATTTAGTTTTTCTAATATAAGCGCTATCTATGTGGGTAAAATTGTATCAATAATTCCTCTTGCTTTAACAGTATTCTATCTTGGTAAAAAAGTAAGAGATAACTTTGGCTTTTTATGTTCTGCTATTTTCAGTATCTGTGTAATATGTATGCCAAAAATGATAGATTATGCATTAGAAATAAGAATGTATAGCTGGGGCTTATTTTTTGTAACAGCAAGTTTTCTATATGCTTATGATATAATTACTAAGAAAACTGTTTTATCATGGATATTCTTTACAATATATAGTCTTTTAGCTGCCTATACTCATTATTTTTCACTTATTTCTGTAGCAGTTATCTATGTATATCTGTTTATTGTTTGCATAAGACAAAAACAGTTAATAAAATGGTTAATCTGTTCAGCTGTTACTGTTATAGCATATTTACCGTGGCTTATGGTGGTAATTAAACAATTAGCAGTAGTCAGTGCTGATTATTGGATAGAGCCTATAACTTTTAGAACAATTATCAATTATGTAATTTTCCCATTTAGAGAATGGGGTTCAAGATTAGGTTATATTCCTGCTGTATTTCTTATATTTGTATTTCTTGTTGTTTTAATATTAGGAATAAAAAAAACCATAAAAATTAATAAAAACTTATCACAAAAAACAGTTTATATTATGATGGGATTTGTTGTTTTAATTTCAACAGTCCTAATTGGTATAATAGTTTCATTTATTATGCGTCCAGTTTTTGTAGAACGATATATGGTTCCTGCTCTTGGATGTTTTTGGTTATGCTTTGCATATTTCCTTAGTTTACTTAAAGATAAAAAGAGATTATTTTCAGTAATCTCAGCAGTTGTTATTTTATTGAGTTTATTTAATACGGCTGTGGTTGCTAAAAACGAGTTTGAAATATTAAATGGATTCAAAAAATATGACAGCGTGTTACAATCTATAGATGATAATGATATAATTATAACTAATTCTTCTCATATACGTGGAGCAACCACATATTATCGAAACATGAAGTGTTATTTATGGGACCCTAACAACGATTATGTTCCGAATGCATTATATAAAGCCAATTCTGTTACTGTAAATAATTTTGATACCATACAGGATTGGGCGAAAAATAACAAAACAATATGGTATTTTGAAAATGATAATACTAATAGTTTAATAGAAAGCTGCTATAACGATAATGAATTAACTAGTGAATTTATTGGAAATTATAAACTTGAATTTTATAGGATTAATTTATATGAAATTAAGTCTAACTAAGTCTAAATAAAAGGAGCATTGATAATAAACATGAAAACTGTATCAATTATCATCCCCTGTTATAATGAAGAACCTACTCTTAATATTCTTTATAATGCTTTAGTAGAAATGTCTGACTCATTAAAGAATTATAAATTTGAATATCTTTTTGTAAATGATGGTTCAAAAGATAATACATTAAATATTTTAAAAGAACTTGCTAAAAAGGACGATAGGGTTATATACTTATCCTTATCAAGAAATTTTGGCAAAGAATCTGCAATGTATGCAGGATTTTGTAATGCTAAAGGTGATTATATTACTACCATGGATGCTGATATGCAGGATCCGCCGTCCCTATTGCCAAAAATGCTGGAAATAATCGAAAGCGGTAAATATGACAGTGTAGCTACACGCCGTGTTTCACGTAAAGGTGAACCGCCTATCCGGTCATTTTTTGCCAGGTTATTTTATAAAATCATCAATAAGATATCTGATGCTGATATAGTGGACGGTGCTAGGGATTATAGATTAATGAAGCGTGAAATGGTGGATGCTATTATTGCAATGGGAGAATATAATCGTTTTTCAAAAGGAATATTTGGTTGGATAGGCTTTAAAACATATTGGATGCAATATGAAAATATAGAACGTGTTGCAGGTGAGACTAAATGGAGTTTTTGGAAGTTATTTAAATATTCCTTAGACGGTATTATTAATTTTTCACAAGCTCCGCTTTCTGTCGCTTCATGGAGCGGTATTATCCTTACATTATTTTCTTTTATTTTTATAATATTTGTTATAATACGCAAAATTATTTTTGGCGACCCTGTTGCAGGATGGCCTTCTTTAGTATGTATTATTACATTTATCGGAGGTATACAGCTGTTTTGCATGGGTATAATAGGACAATATTTATCTAAAACATATTTAGAAGTTAAAAAACGCCCTCATTATATTATTGGAGAAACTAATGGGCAAGATATAAAAACAATAAAATAATTTGAATATTAAAAAGCCGTCCTTTGTTTAGTTTAGGATGGCTTTTTATATATTTTTAGAGAAAATATTTTATCTAAACCTATAATAATAAAAAACTTATATTATCCGTTATATTATAATAACAAAATAATTTTATACCAAAATAAACAAATATAATAAAAACGGAAAACACCGCCGATTAAGGAGGCGCCTGCGCAGCGCATCTTTTAGATGCGCTAAAAGCAAAATAATAAGAATATATACTAAGCTGAGCGTATAAAGGAAAGCAAATCTTTTCATCTCAGCAATACTTTTAAAAGACAAATTATTTTGCATACGGCAAACCAAATTGTATATGGTTTGCCGCGCAGGCGCCCCCCTTTTATGGTAACGCAACCGTAAATGTTTTAATTAGAAATACATCTATTTTTTTGCTATTATGTTATTTAATTAATACAAATAAAAATATATGCTTTGCTCAAGTTAGAATTAGATCAGAACATATGTTTTTATAATAACAACATATATCGTAATAATATTAATATATTCATCTCATCTATATAGAAAATTAGAATGTGTAATTTTTTATTAATATTACTTCTAATATTCATACTGTCAGTTTTACTGGAAGCTTTTTTATGTTTTATTGACTTTTTATATGTAGTATAATAAAATATAAATATCTGTATAATTATGCGTATGCTGAATATACCGAAAGGCGTGACGCTATGCAACCTCTTATCAGTATTATTATACCTGTATATAAAATTGAAAAATTTATTGATAAATGCATTAAAAGTATTATTTCACAAACTTATCGTAATCTTGAAATAATATTGGTGGACGATGGTTCTCCGGATAAATGTCCTGGTATTTGTGATAAATATGCAAAAATTGATAATCGTATCAAGGTTATTCATAAACCAAATGGCGGCCTGTCTGATGCCCGTAATGCTGGTATTGATATTTGTAAAGGTGATTATATAGGTTTTGTCGATGGTGATGATTATATCAGTGAAAATATGTATGAACACCTTTTAGACCATTGTATAAAATGTAATGCTGATATGTCCATTTGTGGTATTTATGCAATAGATGAAGATTATAGTAACCTTTCAATATATAATCCTATGATTTATAAAGAAACAATACTATCAAATATCCAGGCTTTAAATCATTTATTTCTTACTTTTGATGTGAATTTTGAAGTTGCATGGAATAAACTTTATAAAAGGGATTTATTTTTTAATAAAGATAATATAAGATATCCTTATGGTAAACTTCATGAGGATACTTACACTACTTATAAGCTTTTATATTATGCTAATAATATTGCTGTTTTTAATGAACCTTTATATTATTATGTTCAGCGCAGCGGAAGTATTATGAAACGAATTCCTTCTGTCAGCCAGATAATGGACAGGGCTGTTTCTGCTAATGAAGCTATTAGCTTTATTAAAAATAATAATATTAGTTTAACTCAGGAAGTTATTGCATATGCTGCCAGGCGGTATACTTCCAGTTTAGATTTATTAATAAAGCGTCCTGAATTGGATAAATCTGCTTATAATAATCTGCGGGATATGCTACTGAATTTAGAAACTTATTTAAAAAATAATAAATATATATCCAAAAAATTTATTTTTAAACTTTATCTTATAAAATCAGGTTTATATCCATTATATAAAAAATTAATTAGTATTTTCCGATAATATTTTCTACCCAATCCAGATAATTTTATTGGATTGGGTATTTAAATTATAATTTTTTATTTTTTTATATTATAAAGGAGGCTAAGATTTTGAGTAAAAGCAAACAGCTTGCAGTAAATATGGTATCACAGATAACTGCATTTATAATAAATATTTTAATTAGCTTTTTCTTAGTCCCTTTTGTTGTCAGTCATATTGGTGAAGAGGTTTATGGCTTTGTCGGTCTTGCAAATAACTTTACTAGTTATGTTTCAGTATTTACAGCCGCATTAAACGGTATGCTCAGCCGTTATGTAACTATAGAAATAAGCAAAAAAAATTATGAATCTGCCAGTATATATTTTTCCAGTATTACTTTTTGTAATTTAGCGCTATCGCTTATACTTATTATTCCAAGTATAATATTTGTAATGTTTATGGATAGCGTCATCAATGTCCCAAGCGCTTATATGACCGATATAAAATGGTTATGGTTACTTATATTCTTTTCATTTTTATGTTCATTAGCCGGTAATACATTTTCTACTTCATTTTTTGCAACAAACCGGTTATATTTACAATCATTATGTAAGCTTGAAAGTTATGCCATAAAAGCCATACTTTTATTAGGATTATTTATATTCGCAGCACCGCATGTATGGTATGTAGGCTTTTCAGCTTTAATATGTGCTATATTTGTAGCAATATTTAACGTTCATTATACAAAAAAACTAATTCCACAATTAAAATTTGGCCGTTCATATTTTAAATGGAGCGCTGTAAAGCAGTTATTTGGAATAGGTATATGGAACTCAGTTAACGGTCTTAGTAATTTATTATTAACCGGGCTTGATTTACTTATCACTAATTTATTTATTAACCCGACAAGTATGAGTATTTTTTCTATAGCTAAAACCATACCGTCAAATTTACAGTCATTTATGTCTATGGTAGCAACTGTTTTTTCACCTCAAATGACTATATTATATGGTAAAGGCCAAATGAAGGAAATGCTTAATGAAACAAAATTTGCCATGCGGTTTTGTGGATTTTTATGCTCTACTCCTATTATAGGTTTTATTGTATTTGGTACAAGCTTTTTTAAATTATGGATTCCTGATTTTAATGCTCAACAAATTATACAGGTACAGATTTTATCAGTATTAACATTGCTTCCTACTATAAGTAATGTTTTTATTGAACCTTTATATCATGTAAATACTATAACATGTAAAATAAAAATACCAGTTATTATAGCTTGCAGTACCGGTATTATCAGTGTACTATCTGTATTAGTGCTATTACAAGTTACTAATTTAGGCGTATATGCCGTAGCCGGAGTCAGTTCTATTTTATTATCAATTCGCTATATAATATTTACTCCTATGTATGCCGCTAACAATCTTAATATTAAATTAACATCATTTTATCCGCCTTTATTACGAGGCGCATTATCTTTAGCAGTTATGTTTATTACTTTTAATATAATAAATAACCTTATAAATATTAATTCATGGCTGATGTTAATTATTGTAGCCGTTGTCTGCAAAAAAAAAAAAAATTTAATCAATTTATTTATTTTATTTAATAGGAAGGAACTTTTCCGTATAATAACTTTAGTTAATAAAAAAAAAAAAAAAAA